>NZ_RZRQ01000016.1:0-39806 GCF_003997785.1 Mesorhizobium sp. M7D.F.Ca.US.004.01.2.1
ATATGACGGTGTTTTCGAGAACCGGAGCGGAGCGTACATTTGAGTACGTGAGCACCGGAAGCGCAGAAAACGCCTTCAGATGACCGCAGGAGTAGAGTTTCCAAACGGGCTCTTACTGCTCCGGCATAATGGCGCTTGCCTTCTTGCGCAACGTCTGAGTGTCGGCTACCGGTCCCGGCCATGACGAATGACGACGAAATGGCGTTCGAAATGGCACTCATCAGACGGGCTGCCGCCGTCGAGGTGCTTCTGCGGCGATTGCTCGACGACCGCGCGCTTTCGGGCGAGATCGCCCGGCCCGACCGGTTGATGGCGGCGATGCGCCACGGCGTGCTCAATGGCGGCAAGCGCCTGCGCCCCTTCCTGGTCATGGAAAGTGCGGCACTTTTTTCCGCCGACGGCGAGGCGGCACTGCGCGTCGCCGCCGCGCTTGAATGCGTGCACTGCTATTCGCTGATCCACGACGATCTGCCCGCCATGGACGACGATGATCTGCGCCGTGGCCAGCCGACCGTGCACAAGGCCTTCGACGAGGCAACCGCCATCCTGGCCGGCGACGCCTTGCTGACGCTGGCCTTCGACATCATTGCCGGCGAGGCGACCACGCTGCCGGCGGAGCGGCGGGCAGCCCTTGTGCTGGCGCTTGCCCGCGCGGCCGGAGCAGGTGGCATGGTCGGTGGCCAGAAGCTCGACCTCGAAGCCGAACAGGACCCACCGGACGAGGCCGGCATCATCCGGCTTCAGGCGATGAAGACCGGCGCGCTTATCCGCTTTGCCTGCGAGGCAGGCGCCCTCATCGCCGGCACTCCTGCCGAGGATCGGGAGCGGCTGGCCGAATTCGGCTCCGCGATCGGTCTTGCCTTCCAACTCGCCGACGACCTGCTCGACCTGACCGCCGATGCCAGCCAGATGGGCAAGGCAACCGGCAAGGACGCTGCCGCCGGCAAGGCGACGCTGGTCGCGCTGCATGGCGCGAATTGGGCGCGCAGCCAACTGCACGGTCTCGTCGAACAGGCGCATGCACTGCTTGAGCCCTATGGCGACGATGCCCAGTTGCTGAAGGAAGCGGCGACATTCGTGGCGGTGCGTAACAGCTGAGGTCGGGGCCAACCAAGACATCGAGCTGATCGCTGATCAAAGCACGCTCGTCCCCGCCGACCGGTTCAGAGATTGAACTTGAACGGAAGCCTGCCGAAGCAGAGGATCGACATCGCTTTGCCATCCTCACGGCAACCACGCGGTGCGGACAGAGTTGGAGGGATGCCATGTCGACCACCGACAAGCTGTTCAGCGGTTCCATTGCCGAGGTCTACGACCGGGCGATGGTGCCGCTGATCTTCGAGCCATATGCGCGGGATCTGGCGGAGCGGGCGTCGAAACTCGGACCGCAATCGGTGCTCGAAGTGGCTGCGGGCACCGGTGTGGTAACACGTGCGCTCGCAGCAAGACTGCCGGCGAAAGCACGCATCGTGGCCACCGATCTTAACCAGCCCATGCTTGACCACGCGCGCACGCGGATGGCGGACGATCCTCGGATCATCTGGCAGCAGGCCGATGCCCAGGCGCTGCCCTTCGAGGACGCACAGTTCGACGCCGTGGTCTGCCAATTTGGTGCGATGTTCTTCCCCGATCGGGTAGGCGCCTACGGCCAAGCGCGGCGGGTGATGCGGCCGGGCGGGCATTTTCTGTTCAACGTCTGGGGCGCCATCGAAGAGAACGAGTTCGCCGATGAAGTGACGCGGGCGCTCGGCGATTTCTTCCCCACCGATCCGCCGCGCTTCATGGCGAGGACGCCGCACGGCTATCACAATGCGGACGCCGTCCGTGGCGACCTGCATGCCGCCGGGTTCCGTGACGTCACCATCGAGCCTCTGGATGCCGTGAGTGCCGCTCCGTCGCCTTATGAGGCGGCCGCGGCCTATTGCCAGGGCACACCCCTGCGTGCCGAGATCGAGGCGCGCGGCGGCTCGCTGGAGGAGGCGACGCGATACGTGGCGAATGCCATGGGGAAACGGTTCGGGGAGGGCCCGGTGAGTGGCCGCATCCGCGCCCTCGTCGCCGTGGCGGCCTGAGACCCGAAAGTGACCTCGGAAGGATTGTCAGGGTCAAGAAGCTGTCATCCATCCGGCGGTTCGCATGGCTCGCCTATCCACACGAAATTTTAATGTAAATGAAGCGTAATCCCGACCATTAAAATGGTGCGTATGTGTTGGGGTTGCGCATGCCGGAATATTCGTCCTTCATCCGGTCAGTCCGGATTCGCTATATTTCGGGGTTGCTGATCTTCGCGCTGGCTTCCGCGGGCATCGTGATTGCGCTCGATCGTGTCAATTCCTTTCGCCGTGACATCGATGCGCTGAGCAGCAACCTCGTCATCTTCACCCGCGACCTGCGCAACGCGACCAGCTTTGCCGAAACGACCGGCACAGCCTGGCGGGCGGAGACACGCGATGCGCTGACCACATCGGCGCGCGGCCATTCGGAACGCCTGACCGGCGAGATCGAGACGCTGACCGCCCAGCTTGCCGCGATCAAGCCGCGCCTGTCGACCAAGACCGTCAACGAACTCCAATCCACTTCCGTCAACGGCGACCTGTTCTGGTCGCCGCGCGACATGGTGCGCAACTTCAACCTGATGTCGGTGGCGCAGAAGGTCGACGAGTGGAGCTATCGCGAAATCCGCAACCAGAACGACCTGTTCGCCCAGCCCATGCTGGTCCGCGTCCGCACCGCCATGGACGATGAGCGCCAACTGGCCGATGCCTCCTCAGACAGGCTGCTGTTGTGGGCAAGCGGCATCCTGTTCGCAGCCCTTGCCATCGTCGCCTTCTGGATCTTCCGCCCGATGGAAGTGGCGATCCGCCGCGCCTTTGCCGAATCCGCCGAATCCCTGTTCAAGGCCGAGGCCGCCGACCGCGCCAAGTCGGAATTCCTGGCCAATATGAGCCACGAAATCCGCACGCCGATGAACGGCGTGCTCGGCATGGCCGAACTGCTGGCCAAGACCGATTTGACGGCGCGCCAGAGGACCTTCACCGACGTCATCGTCAAATCCGGCAATGCGCTGCTCACCATCATCAACGACATCCTCGATTTCTCGAAGATCAATGCCGGGCAACTCACCCTCGACCCCGCTCCCTTCCGCCTTTCCGAGGCGGTCGAGGATGTGGCGACGCTGGTATCGGCGCGCGTCGCCGAAAAGAACCTCGAACTGATCGTGCGCGTCGACCCGCGCCTGCCGGCCCATGTCGTCGGCGACGCCGGCCGGTTCCGGCAGATCATCACCAACCTGCTCGGCAACGCGGTGAAGTTCACCGAAAAGGGTCATGTGCTGATCGATGTCGGCGGCGAGATCGTCAACGACGTGGTCCAGCTCAAGGTTCGCGTCGAGGACACCGGCATCGGCATACCGGCCGAGAAACTGCAGAACGTGTTCGAGAAATTCGCGCAGGTCGACGGCTCGTCCACCCGCCGTCATGAGGGCACTGGGCTGGGCCTCGCCATCGCCGCCCGCCTCGTCGACCTGATGGCAGGCAAGATCGGCGTCGAGAGCGAGATCGGCCGCGGTTCCGTGTTCTGGTTCGCTGTGCCGCTGCCCGCGCATCAGGCCGCGGCGCGTGACGAAATCGTGCCGGTCGACGTAACCGGCGCGCGTGTGCTGGTCATCGACGACAATCCGGTCAACCGCGAAATCCTGCTCGAGCAGCTCAGGAGCTGGAGCTTCGATTGTGCCGCCGCCGAAAGCGGCGCCGTCGGGCTGGCCTTCCTCGACCGCGCCTTTCAGCTGGGCGCCGCCGTCGACTGCATCATCCTCGACTATCAGATGCCGGGCATGAACGGCGCCGACGTCGCCAGAGCCATTGCTTACGACAGTCGGCTATCCTCCATCCCGGTGGTGTTGCTGACCTCGGTCGACCAGGTCGATTTCGGCAAGATGATCATCGACTTCGGCATTGCCGCGCACCTGACCAAGCCGGCGCGCTCCGCGGTCCTGCTCGGCACCGTCATCTCGGTCGTGCAGAAGGCCCGCTCGCAGGTCGGCAAGGCGCAGTTCGTCCGCGAACCGATCGTGCAGGCTCCCCCGGCAGCACCACCTGCCTTTACCGTCATCCGCGGCCCGGCGATGCCGGTCGCGGTAGTGCCGGAATCGACAACCACGCCAAACGGACCGATCGACATCCTGATTGCCGAGGACAATGACGTGAACCAGCTGGTGTTCGGCCAGATCCTCAATGGGTTGGGCTTGAGCTACCGCATCGCCGGCAACGGCCGCACGGCGGTCGAGATGTACCGGGCGCTGCGCCCCAAGCTGATCCTGATGGACGTCTCGATGCCGGAGATGAATGGCTACGAAGCGACCCGCGCGATCCGGGCCATGGAGACCTCGACGGGCACCCACATACCGATCATCGGCGTCACCGCGCATGCGCTGAAGGGCGATCGCGACAAGTGCATCGAGTCCGGCATGGACGACTATCTGCCGAAGCCCGTTTCGCCCGACCGCCTCGGCACCAAGATCGGCACCTGGCTCAGCGAGACGGTGGTGGCCAGGACCGCCTAGCCGCGTCTACAGATGCGTCAGACGGCTGCGTCCAGACGATAGCGGCGCATCCAGTCGAGGCTCGTGTCGTCAGAGAGCTTTGCAACGCCGGGGCTTACATCCTCGGCGCCAGGGGCTCGGACCCCCAGGGCTTCGCAGATGCCTAGCAATGTCGCAGCCGGGTTCGCGGCAAGACGCTCATAGCCGACCCGCAGCGGGGATATGCCTTGCTCCGCGAACCAAATGTTCCAGGCTGCATCATAGGTCTCGAGTTCCGTGACCTCACGCCTGATCCGCTCGAAATCATATTGGGGCTCTTTCGGCGGTGCGACCCTTTCGATCTCGGTGCCGTCGGGAGCGATATGCCAAAGGCCGGTCTGCTCGGCTTTGATCAGGGAGACAGCCTGCGCAAGCTTGTCCTCCCGAGAGAGGTGTATGTAGAGGATGAGGCCAAAGGCCTTTTCAAGACGCGCTCTATCGGATGGCAGTTTTGGGAAAATCCGGTCGAGGATGGCCGAGAGTTCATCCAGATTTTCGCGCATCAAGCGAAGGCCGAAGAGGCCGGTCCCACCCTTGCCGGCGGCGATCGCCGCGTTGAGATAGGCGACATTGAATTCGAGTTCGCTGATCGTGTCGCGATCAGGAAGCTTCCACTCTTCGGCCCACTCCGACACGTCCTGCCGCCGATAGAATGAGTGGGGCGTGCCGGCCGTCTTCGTGGACTCCAGAAGCTTGCACAACAGAGTGCTTCCGGTTCTCGGCGTGCCGCAGATAATGTATCCATCGAACATGTTGCGGCCCAGGCTGCTCGTCAAAGGCAGGGCTGTCGCCCCTGGTGAAGATGGCCGCCGCTATAGCTGAAATCTTTGCTGGATGCGACGGGCGCAATCGAGTGGCGTAAGGACGCCGGAGTCGACTTCGAGGTCGTAATCTATGCCCTTGTGCACGCGTTCATATTGCCAGCGCGCCAGCCCTGGCATTCGGTCGCCCCGCAGGGCCTCACGCGCTTCCAGCACTTCCAGCGGCGCCCGGACACCAACGACATGGAGATCGAAGGCCGATAGCAGTTCGAGATAGTCCGGCAGTTCGCCATTGCAAAGCACGTCATCGACGATGAGGTTGTTGCCTTGCCCGGCCATCGCCGCGATGGCGTGGCGCATGCCGCGCAGGGTTCGCGCCCCAACCGGTCCGGTACCGATCACGACCGAAGGCTTGCCGTCCCGTTGGATGGTTTGATAGGAAAAACCATCCATATGGTCCTGCAAGGCGTCGGGCAGCATCGCGATGAAAGTGTCCATCTCGACATGCAAGAAGGGCGCGGCGGTGATTGTCTGCAACGCCTTGGCGATCGAGCTCTTGCCGGCACTGCCGACGCCGTTGAGCAAAATAATCCTGGCTTTCACCTACAGCCCCTCTCTCAGACAAGACATCGTGCCGGCAGGGGTCAAATTACCGGTTGCGCACCACCACGCATGCCCCGCCGACACTTTGCAATTTCTGGCAGATGACGTTGGCATCGGCGCGGTGGTCGACACCGATCCTGACTGCGTAGATGCCGCGCCGGCCGATTGGCGTGCGCACCCGGCTGACCACCGGATCGTGCCCGTTGAGCAGGGCCGGGAACCGGCTCCTTACCCGCAGCCACTGGTTGATCGCGGCACTGCGGCGGAAATTGCCAGCCACCTGGATGCCCCACGGCTTTATGTTGATCGAGGCCATCGCCACGGTCCGCGACATGATCACCGGCAGCCTGCGGCATGCGATGGCAAAATCCGTCTTTGCATCGAGTGGCTCGATCTTTCCGGCATAGGCCCGGTCGGTGAACTTGTCGGCCGGCTCGCCCATGATGTCGAAGACATAGCTTTCGGTTTCCATCGGCAGGAAGCCGCCGGAGCTGAGCCAGCGCGACACCCGGCTCTCACCGGCATTGTAGGCGGCCGCCGCCAGGCCGAGATTGCCATAGCCGGTTTTCATTTCGGCGAGATATCTAGCCGAGGCCGGGATCGCCTGGTCGATGTCGAAGGAATTGGCGAGCCCCCGCATCTTGGCGGTGCCCGGCATGAACTGGGCGATGCCTTCGGCGCCGACCGGACTGACGGCGTTGGGATCGAAACGGCTCTCCTTCCAGATCAGCCGGGCGAAGAAATCCCTGGGCAGGCCGTTCTGATCGGCATGCGCCTGGATCAGGGTGCAGACCCTGTCGATCAGCCGCTGCTTGGCGGATTGCGGCGGATCCGCTTGAACAGCTGTCGAGCAGACCAGGGCGCAAAGTAAAACGAGCGTCGCCCTGAGGAAACGCTGCATCGCACCTACTCCGCCGCGGCCTTGCCGCGACCAAACCGTTGCTCGATATAGTCGGCGACCATTTTCTCGAAATCCGCCGCGATCGATGGCCCGCGCAGGGTCGCCGCCTTCTTGCCGTCGACGAAGACAGGCGCGGTCGGTGTCTCGCCGGTGCCGGGCAGCGAAATGCCGATGTCGGCATGCTTGGACTCGCCCGGACCGTTGACGATGCAACCCATCACGGCGACCTTGAGGTTCTCGACGCCTGGATATTTTTCGCGCCACACCGGCATGTTCTTGCGCAGATCCGCCTGGATGTTCTGGGCAAGTTCCTGGAACACGGTCGAGGTCGTGCGGCCGCAGCCCGGGCAAGCGGCGACGATCGGCACGAACTGCCTGAACCCCATGGTCTGCAGCAACTCCTGCGACACCTGCACCTCACGCGTTCGGTCGCCGTTCGGCTCCGGCGTCAGCGAGATGCGAATGGTGTCGCCGATGCCTTGCTGCAGCAGGATGCCCATCGCGGCCGACGAAGCGACGATGCCTTTCGAGCCCATGCCGGCCTCGGTGAGGCCGAGATGCAGCGCGTGGTTGGAGCGGGTGGCGAGCTCGGTATAGACGGCGATCAGGTCCTGCACGCCGCTGACCTTGGCCGACAGGATGATTTTCTCGCGGCCAAGGCCGATCTCTTCCGCCATCTCGGCCGAAAGGATCGCCGACTGCACGATCGCCTCGCGCGTCACCTCTTGCGCGGTCAGCGGAAAACCCTTGTCCTGGTTGTCGTCCATCAACCGAGTCAAAAGCTCCTGGTCGAGCGAGCCCCAGTTGACCCCGATGCGCACCGGCTTGTCGTGTTTGATCGCCATCTCGACAATCGCGGCGAACTGCCGGTCCTTCTTGTCCTTGAAGCCGACATTGCCGGGGTTGATGCGATATTTGGCCAGCGCCTCGGCACAGGCCGGATGATCGGCCAATAGCTTGTGGCCGATATAGTGGAAATCTCCGACCAGCGGCACGTTGATGCCAAGCCGCTGAAGCCGCTCGTGAATGCGCGGCACAGCAGCAGCACTCTCGTCGCGATCGACGGTGATGCGCACGATCTCCGAGCCGGCCCGGTGGAGTGCTGCGACTTGCGCAACCGTCTGGTCGACATCGGCCGTGTCGGTGTTGGTCATCGACTGCACGACAACGGGCGCGCCGCCACCGACGACCACGCCGCCGACGTCGACGCCGACCGAGGTGCGGCGGGGAAAAGGAGAGGAAAAATATCCGGTCATGCCGGCAGCCTTTTGTCTCTGGAGCGCCATGCGTCCAACTGGACGCACAAAATGCGCTCCGGGCCGATGCGCTAAAGTCCGGGCATGAGGTGGAGGAGCAAAGATGGCTTGTCAATGGCGACAGGTCGCCACTGGCCGGAATCGGTCCGCCGCCATGGGCCAGAAACAATCGATAATCTGGCGAAAGCTGGCGACGGCCGAAGTGGAAATTGAACGGATGGCAGTCCAGACTCGACCGATAGCCCAGTACTGGAAATCAAAACCCACCATGCCGGCGGCGGGAACCGCCGGGAAAAAAGGCCGCGGATCGTAAGCGGCTAGGTCAGCAGGGCATCAATGCGTGGTCGGTTTCCCTCTTAGTTTTTCAATCGCATCCTTGAGTGCCAGCTTGCGTCGCTTGAGATTCACGATTTCGAGGTCGTCGACCGATGGATGGTTCATCGCGTCATCGATTTCACGTTCGATGTCGCCGTGTTTCCGCTGCAACTCATCAAGATGGGATGCAAGAGACATGATTGGTTCTCCCTTTCATGGTTTCCTCGATTGCAACCGTCACGGCGCGTCCACCGCAGGTTCGCTTTCTGTGACGGCACGGTGACAGTGTGCCACCTTCCGGCAACGATGTCGAATGATCCGTGGTAGCATTCCACGACAATGTGAAATGTGATATGGGCTGCGCGCCGGTTGCAAAATCACGCCGGCCCCGCCCAATCAGGCCCATTTTTGGGCGCCGCAGACGTGCAGACGGTAGATAATGTCCGATCAGGAACAGGCTGATATCCGCCTCGAATATTCCCGGCTGAAGCAGGAGCACGCGGATTTCGATGCGGCCATCAACGCGATGATCGCCATGGCCTGCGATCCACTGCAGATCCAGCGCATGAAGAAGAAAAAGCTGTTCCTCAAAGACCGGCTGATGGCGCTGGAAGACAAGATCATTCCCGACATCATTGCCTGAACCAGCATTGGCTGGCTGGCGCGCCTAGGCCACGGTCGAAAGCTTCGCGGCGCGGTTGCGCAGCAGGCCGATGAGTTCGCCGGTCCGCTCCTCGGACGTATCGATGGGAACCACCAGGCACATCGTCGCTTCGACCTTGCCCGGCGCTGAAAACACCGGCGCGGCAAGGCACTTCGTATAGGCATCGACAAGGCCCGAAGTGACGCAATAGCCGGTGATCCGCGCTTTTGCGATATCGGCGACGAAATCGTCGAGCCGCAGTTTGCGCCCGTCGGGCAGCACGAGATCGTCGTCCGACACCATGTCTTCGATCTCAGCCTTCTCCAGTCCCGCCAGAAGCAGCCGCCCCGAGGCCGTCCAGGGCAGCGGTATCTGCAAGCCGGTGGCGGAACTGATGCGGAACGGCCTGGTGCCGGGACTCGCGTGGACGATCGTATAGCGCCCGCTTTGCAGCATGCACAGTTCGGAGGTCTCGCCGGTCTCGCGCGACAGATTGTCGACCTCCTGGCGCCCCCGCCTCAAGAGGTCGTTGCCCCGCACATAATCCATTCCATAGAGATAGAGCTTCTTGCCGAAATAGACGCGATTGCCGTCGCTTTCCATTTCCAGCAGTCCCGCATCGACCAGCGACCGCACCAGCGTGTAGGTCGTCGAGCGGGGCGCATTCACGCCTTTGGCAAGGTCGCCAATGCCGATCGCCCGCTGGGTCGTGTGAAGAAACTCCAGAATCTCGAGCACCCGGTTGAGCCCCTTTTCACGGGAGCCCGAGATCTTCTCGCCGGCCGAAACTGCCGAGGCATTGCCATCTTGCATTGTCGATTCCTAGTGTTAATATCTGTCTTGTACAGGGTACACTCGTCTCTTGTAAGAGACAAAATTACCAACGCGTGTCTTGCCTGTGCACAAGGGGAACACAACACGAAAGGAGGTCGCCGTGAACGACACATCCGGAAGACGTGATTTTCTGAAATTGGGAATGGCAGGGCTGGCCACGGCTGGCGTGCTGGCAACCGTCGATGCCCAGAAGGCCGCTGCCCAGGCGGCACCCGACAGCTTGCTGCGCACCGTGCTCGATCGCGGCAAGCTGATCGTCGGCACCGGCAGCACCAACGCACCCTGGCACTTCGAGAATGATGCCGGCGAACTCGTCGGCATGGACATCACCATGGGGCGCATTCTCGCCAAGGGCCTTTTCGACGATCCGACCAAGGTCGAATTCGTCATGCAGGATCCGGCTCAGCGCATTCCCAACGTGACCACCAACAAGGTCGACATCACCATCCAGTTCATGACGATGAGCGCCCAACGCTCGCAGCTGGTCAATTTTTCCCGGCCTTACTACGTCGAGGGCATCGCCCTGCTGAGCCTTCCGACCGCCGAGAACAAGACCTTCGACAAGCTGCTTGCCGGCGGCGCGGCAACACGCGTCTCCATCCTGCAGAATGTCGATGCCGAAGCGCAGGTGCATTCGGTCCTGCCCCAGTGCCAGGTCATGCAGATCGATACCCAGGCCAACGTGCTGCAGGCGCTGGAATCGAAACGCGTTGACGCCGCTGCCGTCGATCTGTCCACGGTGCGCTGGCTCGCCTCGCGCAATCCGGACAAATATTTCGACGCCGGCAAGAGCTGGCTGAGCATGCTTTATGGCGCAGCCCTGCGGCAAGGCGACCTCGACTGGCTGACCTTCGTCAACGCGACCTTCACCATCGCCATGTTCGGTCACGAAAACGCACTCTACGATGCCGCCTTCAAGGACTATTTCGGACAGGAGCCGCCGGCGCGCCATCCCGGCTTCCCGGCCATCTGACCTGCATCGGGCGGAAGGGCGTATCCAGCGCCCTTCCACCTCCGACAACCCTCGGCACCAAGGCTTGTTGAGATTCAGGCCAGGCCGAGTCGAAAACGGTGGTTTTCGAGAACCGGAGCGGAGCGTACTTAAAGTACGTGAGCACCGGAAGCGCAGAAAGCCGGCGTTTGCAGGCCGGCATCACCTGAATATCAACAAGCCTTTAAGGCGGACGCATGGGCTATGCCCTTAATTTCAACCTGATCTGGCGGCACTTCGACAAGCTTTGGGGCGGCCTGCTGCTCAGTCTCGAGCTTGCCGTCATATCGATCGCCATCGGCATCGTCATCGGCCTGGTTCTGGCGGTCTGGTACGTGTCTGCCGGACGCATCGTGCGCACCATCATCGCCGCCTATGTCGAATTCATCCGCAACGTGCCGCTGATCCTGCTCGTCTATCTCGTCTTCTACGGCCTGCCGACGGTGGTCGATATCGCCTACAGCGCGCCGACCTCGTTTGTCGTGACGCTGTCGCTCTACAGCGGCGCCTATCTGGTCGAGGTGTTCCGCTCCGGGCTCGAAGCCGTTCCGCGCGGACAGCTGGATGCCGGCAAGGCAATCGGCCTGACGCCGTGGCAAAGGCTGCTCAACGTGCGCCTGCCGACCATGCTGCGCATCACGCTGCCGGCGCTGTCCAACACCTTCATATCGCTGTTCAAGGACACGTCCATCGCGTCGGTCATCTCGGTGCCGGAGCTGACCTATGGCGCCCAGTGGATCAACTTCAACACCTTCCGCATCGTCGAGGTCTATCTCGTGGTCACCGCGATGTATCTGGTGACCGGCTACATCCTGCTTTTCGCGCTTCGCCTTGTCGAGCGCCGGTTCAGGGCGGCGCGCTGACATGCTCACCCAGATCGCCTATGCCTTGCCTTTCCTCGCCCAGGGCTTTGCCCTGACACTGTGGGTGTCCCTGCTGGTCGTGGTGTTTTCACTGATCGCTGGCGTGATCATGGGTGTCGGCCTCGTCTATGGCCCCATACCGTTGCAATGGGCCGTGCGCATCTTCAGCGACACCATTCGCGGCATCCCGATCCTGGTGCTCATCTTCTTTGTCTACTACGGCCTGCCTGCGGTCGGGCTTCATCTGCCATCCTTCTGGGCAGCGGTGCTGGCGCTGACCCTGTTCAAGACGGCGCAGGTGGTCGAATATCTCAGGGGTGCGGTCGGCTCCATTCCGAGAGGGCAATCCGAGGCGGCCATGGCGATCGGACTGACCTTTCGCCAGCGGCTCGCCTACGTCATCTTCCCACAGGCGTTCAGGCGCTTCCTGCCGCCCTGGATCAACGGCGTCACCGACGCGGTCAAGGGCAGCGCGCTGGTGTCGCTGCTCGGCATCACCGACCTGATGCAGGCCATCAACCAGGTCATCGGCCGCACCTACGAAGCCATGCCGCTCTATGTTCTCGGCGCGCTCATCTACTTCGCGGTCAACTACGCGCTTTCGCTGGCCAGCCGGCGGCTAGAGCGGCGTTTCTCCTTCATCCGGGAATAGCAAGATGTCCACCAGCTCGACCAACATCCCGGCCCTTCTCGATGTCACCGATGTTTCCAAATCCTTTGGAACCGTCCAGGTCTTGCGTTCGGTCAGCCTGCGGGTGGCGCGCGGCGAAGTGGTGACGGTCATCGGCCCATCGGGCAGTGGCAAGACCACGCTATTGCGCTGCGTCAACTTCCTCGAAAGCTATGACAGCGGTTCGATCCGCATCGACGGCAAGGAGGTCGGCTTTCGCGAAACAGGAGCCCGCCAGCGCCGCGGCGAACGCGACCTCGCCACGATGCGCGCCGAGACCGGCATGGTGTTCCAGAGCTTCAACCTCTTTCCGCACCTGACGGCCGCCGGCAACATCATGCTCGGCCTCACCAAGGTGCGCGGCAAGAGCCGTGCGGAGGCCCGCACCATCGCCGACCACTGGCTCGGTCGGGTCGGCCTCGCCCACAAGGCCGACAGCCTGCCCGCCGAACTGTCCGGCGGCCAGCAGCAGCGTGTCGGCATTGCCCGTGCCGTGGCCATGGGGCCGAAGATCCTGCTTCTCGACGAGATAACCTCCGCGCTCGACCCGGAACTGGTCGGCGAGGTGCTCGAGGTTGTGCGCAGCCTGGCCGAGGACGGCATGACGATGGTGATGGTCACGCACGAAATGGCCTTTGCCCGTGATGCCTCGAGCCGCATCATCTTCATGGCCGATGGCGGCGTCAGCGCGGCGGGTCCACCTAGCGAAATCCTGGCGGCGGACACCGACAACGAGCGCCTGCGCACCTTCCTGGCACGCTTCCGCGCCTCGCATTTCTAGAACGAGACAGCAAAAGCTGTCGCAAGGAGCCTTCTTTCATGACGCCTTATATCCGGCTCGCCGCGTTGGGCCTGACGCTGCCCGAGCCGCCGACCCCAATCGCCAATTTCGTCACCCATGCCGAAAGCGGCCGGCTGATCTTCCTGTCCGGCCAGGGACCGCTGCGGACAGACGGCACGCTGTTCACCGGCAAGGTGGGAGACGATGTCACCGTCGAGCAGGCCTATGGCCATGCCCGCCTCACCGGCCTCAATCTGCTCGCCGTCATGCACGCGGCCACTGGCGACCTTGGCCGGATCGTGCGCATCGTCAAGCTGCTCGGCTTCGTCAACGCGATACCGACCTTCAGCGACCACCCGAAGGTGGTCAATGGCTGTTCCGATCTGTTCGCCGATGTGTTCGACAGTATCGGCGGCCATGCCCGCTCGGCGATCGGCGTCGGCTCCTTGCCTGGAAACATCACCGTTGAAATCGAGGCGGTCGTCGAGATCGCCTCCTGACCTCTCGAGAAAATGGGAACCGCAGAAATGAAAACCTATTCCGCCGACGGCTCCAACACCACGATTCGCGAACGGCTCGGCCTTCGCCCGATCATCAACGTCTCCGGCACGATGACGGCGCTCGGCGCGTCGATCATCGTCCCGGAAGCGATCAGCGCCATGGCGGAAATGGCCTCGCAATGGGTGGAGATGGACGATCTGCAGCGTGCCGCAAGCACGATCGTCGCGCGCCTCACCGGCGGCGAGGCCGGTTTCATCACTGCTTGCTGCGCCAGCGGCATCACCATGGCGATCGCCGGGGCGATGACAGGAACCAACCTGCTTGCCATCGAACGCCTGCCGGACGACACAGAAGGCCTAAAATCGGAGGTGATCGTCCAGCTCGGCCACATCGTCAACTACGGCGCGCCGATCGACCAGTCGGTCCGGCTGGCGGGTGCCAAGGTCGTGCCGGCCGGCACGGTCAGCGTGACGCAGGACTATCACGTCCGCGACGCAATCCGTGACCGCACGGCGGCGGGCCTCTATGTCGTCGCCCACCACACCGTGCAGTATGGCATGCTGTCGCTGGAGGAATTCTGCGAGATCTGCCACGCCAGGGGCGTTCCGGTGATTGTCGATGCGGCTTCCGAATATGACCTGCGCGGCTTCCTCGCGCGCGGCGCCGACATTGTCATTTACAGCGGCCACAAATTCCTGAGTGGGCCGACCAGCGGCATCGTCACCGGGCGCAAGGATCTGGTTCGAGCCGCCTATCTGCAGAACCGCGGCGTCGCGCGCGCCATGAAGGTCGGCAAGGAAAGCATCGCCGGCACCATGGCCGCACTGGAAGCCTGGGAAAAACGCGACCATGCCGGCATCCGCCGCCGCGAAGAGGCAGCACTCAATTTGTGGAAGGACACGGTGCAGGGGCTGCCGGGCATCATTGCGCAGATCATTCCCGACCCGACCGCCAACCCTCTCGATCGGTTGCAGATTTTTGTACTCCCCGAAAGCCGGTTCACCGCGGCCGGTCTCACCTCGGCGCTGGCCGCCGGCTCGCCGCCGATCATCGTACGCAACCACGAAGTGGAGCGCGGCCATTTCTTCCTCGACCCCTGCAATCTTCATCCCGGCGAGGCCGAGATTGTCGCCGAACGCCTGCGCGCCATACTGACCGCGGCCGAGCGGCCCGCCAATGCCATGAAGATGCCTAACAAGGATTCGTCCGGCGCCTTGCGCTGGCCGGATTGAAACGCCAGCAGGCCACTGCCTGAAATGCGCCGGTCGCAATCGGCACGCGCGATCACGCGACCGTGAACGGCTGGACTCGCACCAGCCGGGAATAAACCGCCGCCGTCCCGGGTCTCCTCAGCATACGCCACTCCTGGCGTTGAGGAGACCGACATGACCCATCATCACGACGACGAGAACGGGCACATCAGCCGCCGCCATGCGCTGGAATGCATGATCTGGGCCGGCACCGGCGTGCTGTGGACGATTTCAGGCGGCATACCGGTGTCGCTCAACCTGCTCGGCGCCGCACAAGCTGCCGAAGCCATGGCCACGGGCTTCACCTTCCTGCAGATATCCGACAGCCACATCGGCTTCGACAAGGCGGCCAACCCGCATGCCATCGACACGCTGAAGGAAGCGATGGGCAAGATCCAGGCGCTGCCGCAAAAGCCGGCTTTCATGATCCATACCGGCGACATCACCCATCTGTCCAAGCCCGCACAATTCGACAATGCGGCTGAGATCATCGGCGGCGCCGGCTTCGACGTGCACTACGTGCCGGGCGAGCACGATCTGATCGACGACGGCAATGGCAAGGCCTATCTCGACCGCTACGGCAAGGGCACCAGGGGTGCCGGCTGGTATTCGTTCGACCAGAACGGCGTGCATTTCGTGGCGCTGGTCAATGTCGTCAACCTCAAGGCGGGTGGGCTCGGCAATCTCGGGCCTGAGCAGCTGGCGTGGCTGGCGGATGATCTGAAAGCGGTCAGCGCCTCGACGCCGATCGTCGTCTTCGCTCACATCCCACTATGGGCCGTCTATCCCGAATGGGGCTGGGGCACCGACGACGCGGCACAGGCGCTCGGCCTGCTCAAGCGCTTCGGCTCGGTCACCGTGCTCAACGGCCACATCCACCAGATCATGCAGAAAGTGGAAGGCAACGTCACCTTCCACACCGCGCGCTCGACCGCCTTCCCGCAGCCGGCGCCAGGCACCGCCGCCTCGCCCGGGCCGATGACAGTGCCGGCCGGACAGCTGCGCGGCCTGCTCGGCACCAGCAGCGTCACCGTGAAGCAAGGCGGGCAGGATCTCGCCATCATCGACTCGACGCTGGCTTGAGCCGGAACAGCAAAGGAAATCAACATGCTTTGCATACGCCTTCCGGCCCGGCACATGGCCGCGATCCTCGCCGCCTTCACCTTGACCACGGCGAACTGCCAGCCGCTGCGCGCGGCCGATGCGCCGATGGTCAAAATCGAGAATTTTGCCTTCACGCCGCCGGTGCTGACGGTCAAGCCCGGCACCACGGTGACCTTCAGAAACGACGACGATATTCCGCATCTGGTCGTCGCCAGCGATTCCTCCTTCCGCTCCAAGGCGCTTGACACCGGTGACACTTATGAATTCACCTTCACCAAAGCAGGCGACTTTGCCTATTTCTGCGGGCTTCACCCGCATATGCAGGGCAAAATCACCGTCGCTCCCTGAGCGGGCGCGGCAAATCCTGCCCGGAGTGCCGGATCATGCTGTGGTGTTGAGCGAGAAGGCCTTGGCCGAGCGCTTCGGCGAGGTGGTGCTGCCCCATCTCGGTGATGCGCTTGCGCTCGCCCGCTGGTTGACCGGCAACGCCGCCGACGCCGAGGATGTGGTGCAGGAAGCCTGCGTGAAAGCGCATGCCGGCATATCAGGCTATGCCGGCGGCAATGCCCGCGCCTGGCTGCTGACCATCGTGCGCAACACCGCCTACACCTGGATGTCGCGCAACCGGTCGCGCGGCATCCTCGCAGTCGGTGACCTCGGCGATCTCGACGAGATGGCGGCGGCACACGGCACCAGCCTGCCCGACGAGGATGGCCCGGAAGCGAGCCTGATCGCCAGGGCCGATACGGCAGCCCTTGAGGCGGCAATCGCAGCACTGCCGCCGCCATTCCGCGAGACGCTGGTGCTGCGCGACATCAACGGCCTCAGCTACCGCGAGATAGCGGCCATGCTGGGGGTACCGATTGGCACCGTGATGTCACGGCTGGCGCGGGCTCGCGGCCTGCTTGTATCTGCACTGGGGAGAGCGCCATGACCATGCATGACGACGGACTGCCCAACGATCCCGAGGGCATCAGGCTGATGATCCATGCCCTCGTCGATGGCGAACTCGACGCGGCAGCCGCACTCGCGGTCGAGCGGCGCATCGCCGCCGACCCGCAGCTTGCCGCCGAACATGCCCGCATCATTGCCTTGCGGGGCGCACTCGGCCGTTTGCCGCGCCCCGATGTCAGCGACGCCTTTCGGGCGCGCATCGCCGCACTTGGTGCGACAGCCACGGCACGTCCGGTGCAAGACGTACCGACGCAGGACGAAGCGGCCGGGCCGCTGCGGGGTACACCGCCGCCGCAACCGGGACTGATCGCGGGTGCACCGGTCGGGGGCGGCCAGAGACGAAACGCCGAGACACGTCCGTCGCAGACGCGGGCGCTGCCAAGGGCGCGCCGCTTCGGCTCGTTCGACTGGCGCGCTCTGGCTGCGTCGATCGTGGTCAGTGCGGTGCTGGCCAGCGGGGCGACGCAATGGGTGATGGTCGACAACGCGTCCGATAGTTTCGCAGCTGGAGTCGCCAGCGGACATCGCCGCAGCCTGCTTGCCGCCAGCCCGATCGACATCGTCTCGTCCGACCGCCACACGGTCAAGCCATGGCTCGACGCCCGGATCGGCGTGTCGCCGCCGGCGCCCGACCTCGCACAGGACGGCTACACACTCATCGGCGGTCGGGTCGAGGTGATATCAGACCGGCCGGTGCCGGCGCTGGTCTACCGCCACCGCGAGCACCTGATCACGCTGGTCGCCGAGCCGCAGCAGGGCGGCAGCACCATTGAGCCGGCCGATCTCTCGTCGGGCGGCTTTTCGCTGGTGCACTGGAGCGACGGCGCCTTCTCCTACTGGGCGATCTCCGACATGGAGCGGCCAGAACTCGACGACTTCGTCGCTCGCTTCCGCAAGGCGGCGGTATAGGCTGGTTTGCGTCTCAACAAACCGCTGCGGCGGCCGCCTATCCTTGCGGCTTCGCGCGAATTCCGCTAAGGCGCGCCTTTGTCGCCGGGGAACACAGACTTGGACGATCAGCGCGCCGACGTCGCCATCATCATGGGCAGCCAGTCCGACTGGGCGACGATGCGCCATGCCGCCGAAACGCTGGAAGCACTGGGCATCCCGCACAAGCGGCTGATCATCTCCGCGCATCGCACGCCAGACCGGCTCTATGATTTCGCCAAGGGCGCCAAGGCGGCCGGCTACAAGGTGATCATCGCCGGCGCCGGCGGTGCGGCGCATCTGCCCGGCATGACGGCGGCGATGACGCCGCTGCCGGTGTTCGGCGTGCCGGTGGAATCGAAGGCGCTTTCCGGGCAGGATTCGCTGCTGTCCATCGTCCAGATGCCGGCCGGGATTCCCGTGGGAACGCTGGCCATCGGCAAGGCCGGGGCCACCAACGCAGCCCTTCTGGCCGCGGCCGTGCTGGCGCTGAACGATGACAAGCTTGCCGTCCGCCTGGATGCCTGGCGCGCCGCGCAGACCGCCAAGGTCGCCACCGAACCGACGGATACGCCGTGAGCCTGCCCGCCGGATCGACCATCGGCATCATTGGCGGCGGCCAGCTCGGCCGCATGCTGGCTGTTGCCGCCGCCCGCCTCGGCTACCGCACTGTGGTGCTGGAGCCGCAAGCGGACTGCCCCGCCGCGCAGGTCGCCAACCGGCAGATAACAGCCGCCTATGACGATCCGGCCGCTCTTGCCGAACTGGCAGCGTCGAGTTCCGTCGTCACCTACGAGTTCGAAAACGTGCCGGTCGCGGCGGCCAGCGCGTTGGCCGCCAAGGTTCCGGTCTATCCGCCGGCGCGCGCGCTGGAAGTGGCGCAAGACCGGGTGGGCGAAAAAGCATTTCTCAATGGCATCGGCATTGCCACCGCGGATTTCCACGCCGTCGACAATGATGATGAGTTGACGGCGGCGCTGAAGGCGTTCGACGGCAGCGGCATCCTGAAGACGCGCAGCATGGGCTATGACGGCAAAGGCCAGCGCGTCTTCCGCAACATGGAAACCGGCGGCTTTGCCGGCACCTGCGAGGCGATGGGCAATGTGCCGCTGATCCTGGAGTCCTTCGTGCCGTTCGAGCGCGAGATATCGGTGATCGCGGCGCGTGGGCTGGACGGCGCGGTCGTCGCCTACGATCCGGCCGAGAATGTCCACCGCAACGGCATTCTCCACACATCGACCTTACCGGCCGCCATTATGCCCGAGACGGCGGAAGCAGCGCGAACGGCCGCATCGAAGATCCTGTCGGCGCTGAACTATGTCGGTGTCATCGGCGTCGAGTTCTTCGTGCTGGCCGACGGCTCGCTGCTGGCCAACGAGATCGCGCCGCGTGTCCACAATTCCGGCCATTGGACGGAGGCAGCCTGCATCGTTTCGCAGTTCGAGCAGCACATCCGCGCTGTCGCCGGCCTACCGCTGGGCAGCCCGGACCGCCATTCCGACTGCGTGATGGAGAACCTGATCGGCGACGATGTGCTGCGTGTCCCGGAGCTTCTCGCCGAGCCCGATCTGATGCTGCATCTCTACGGCAAGGCCGAGGCGCGCCCCGGCCGCAAGATGGGTCATTTCACCCGGATCAGCCGTCGCGCCTGACCCAATAAACCCGCTTATTGGAAGTCGTCGCTCTCGTCCTCGCCGGGACTGGCGCAACTCGCATCGCCTTCCTCGCAATTGGCCGCGGCGGCGAGCTGCTTGATGCGATCGTTGGTCAATCTGGTCAGGCACTGCGAAACCTCCATCGGATGGATGGAGCCGCCCTCGCTGGCGGCGGTGGAATGCGCGCACTCGGCATCGCGGAAAGTGATCCAGGCGCGTTGCGCCACCTGCAGCAACCTCTTGCCGTCGGCGTCATCCGAGCTGATGAGGTCCTGATAGGCCGTGTTGAGCCTGGCGTCGGCCGCCTGGTAATCTTCGCCAGCGCAGATGTTCATCATCTGCTGGCTGTCGTCGCTGCGGTCGCATTCCTGCGCATGGGCAACCGAGGCTCCCGCCAGCAAGACAAGGCAGGCGGACAGAAACATTCGGCGCATGGTCATCTCCAAATCACTTCGCGGCAGCCGCATCATCCCAGCCGGCTAGAGGCCGCGCAATGCCGCCAGGTGGAGATGGCGGATATTTGATGATATGGAGAGACGGAGCACGCTTGCGGTTGACACGGACAAGGCTCCTCGTTTATGAGCCACCCACAGTTCAAAGGCGCGTCTCTGGCGCGCCTTAAGATTTCGACCCGAAGCGGGTCCACACCGACAGGCAAGACCATGAAGATCAAGAATTCGCTCAAGGCGCTGAAGGCGCGTCACCGCGACAACCAGCTGGTTCGCCGCAAGGGCCGCGTCTACATCATCAACAAGACTGCCCCGCGTTACAAGGCGCGCCAGGGCTGAGTTTTCGGGCTGGAGGCTGTTGTTGTCTCCGCCCATTTGATGTTTGTTGCCGGCCTTCTCACGCTAAAATCACTTTGATGTTCCGCCGCCCGGGACTAGAGTCCGGCGATGCGGATTCTTTTTGCATTTTTGACATCCCTGCTCGTTTCCGGCGCCATTTATGGCCCGGCACGGGCGGATGATGCTGTCGCGCCGCCGGCCACCCAGGACGCGCCGCCGGTGGCAACGACGAAGCAGGCCCGGCTCGACCAGTTGTTCAGCGACCTGAAACGCGAGCGCAACGAAAAGGCGGCCGAGCGCATTGCCGGCAACATCTGGAATGAGTGGTCGCAATCCGGCAGCGCCTCGATCGACCTGATGATGCAATGGTCGCAAAAGGCCGTCGAAGGCCAGAAGTTCGACGTTGCGCTCGATTTCCTTGACCAGGTGGTGACCTTGCAGCCGACCTATGCCGAAGGCTGGAACCGGCGCGCCACGGTGCATTTCATGATGAAGAACTACGGCAAGTCGATGTCCGACATCGACCATGCGCTGCAACTCGAGCCGCGCCATTTCGGTGCGCTGTCCGGTCTGGCGCAGATCATGGCGCTGACCGGCCACAAGCAATCTGCACTCGAAGCCTGGCAGAAGGTGCTGGCCATCTATCCGATGATGCGCAGCGCCCAGGACCAGGTCGGCACGATTTCGGAAGAGCTTGCCGGCGAGGGCATTTGATGCCCCAAGGGAGTAAGGGAATAGGGCAGTAAGGCAGTAGGGGTAGATTGCACTGCGGAACACACACCCTACTGCCCTACTGCCCTACTGCCCTACTGCCCTACTGCCCTACTGCCCTACTGCCTACCCACAACTTATCCCCCTCCACCCCCGTATCTCTCCCCATGAACCTGATCTACGCCGTCCTCGCCTTCCTGATGGCGCTTGTGTTCAGCCTGGCTGGCGTCACCCGCGTCGGCTCATGGCTGATCGAGCGCCGCAATCCGCCGATCGGCGAATTCGCCGACATCAACGGCGCCCGCATCCACTACGTCCATGTTCCGGCACCCGCCAATGCCGAGTTGCCGCCGATCGTCTTCATCCACGGCGCCAGCGCCAATCTCAGGGACCAGATGCTACCGCTGCGCCCGCTGTTGGATGGGCGCGCCGAAATGCTGTTCTTCGATCGGCCAGGCCACGGCTGGTCGGGGCGCGGCCCCGGCAACAACGAGGATCCGTCGGCGCAGGCCAACACCATTGCCGCGCTGATGGACCGTCTCGGCATGAAGAAGGCTGTCATCGTCGGCCATTCCTTCGGCGGAGCGGTGACCACGGCGTTTGGCCGCGAGCATCCAGACAAGACACTCGGGCTGGTCTTTGTCTCGCCCGCCACCCACCCCTGGCCGGGCGGCGCGACGTCCTGGTACTACAATCTGACCACCATGCCGGTGGTCGGCTGGTTGTTTTCCGAAACGCTGACCTACCCGGCAGGAACGCTGCAGATGGCAGACGCCACCACCTGCGTCTTCTCGCCAAACAAGGTGCCGAACAACTATGCCGGCGAGGCTTCGATCCCGCTGGTGCTGCGACCGTCGGCCTTTCGCGCCAACGCCACCGACGTCGCCGGGCTCTATCGCTATGCCCTTGGCGCCGCACCCCACTACGCCGAGATCGAGGCGCCTACCGTGGTGATTTCGGGCGATCGCGACAAGGTGGTCTACGCGCATATCCACTCGGTCGGCCTGGTGCGCGACATTGCCGGCGCCGAACTCGTCTGGGTGCACAATCTCGGCCACAAGCCGGACTGGATCGCGCCCGACCTCGTCGTCGGCGCCATCGAGAAGGTCGCCGGCAAGGACATCGACCTGCAGGCACTGGCAAAGACCGTGGAGGCGCGCATCGCCCGCGACGCTTATGGCACCGACAGATGCGCCGACATCAAGGTGCCGCAGGCGGAGCTCGCGCCGACCTGAAGCACGTCCTCTAACGGCTGGGGCAGCAAGCTAAGCGCAGGCACGCAGCGCCATACTCTAGATGACCAGCAATGGTGTTTTGCTGGGAACGCGATCGTAAAGGTCCATGACATCCTGGTTGAACATGCGCACGCAACCGGACGACGCGGATTTGCCGATGGACTTCCAGTCCGGCGATCCGTGTATTCGATAGAGTGTGTCGACGCCGTCCTTGAAGATGTAGAGCGCGCGCGACCCCAGCGGATTGCTGATGCCCGGCGGCATGCCCTGACGCCATTTCTCCAGCTTTGGATCCCGGCTGATCATTGTCGACGGAGGCGTCCAGGTCGGCCATTTGCGTTTCCACTGAACGATCGCACGACCCTTCCAGGAATAGCCCTGGCGCCCCAGCCCGACGCCATAGCGCATGGCCTTGCCATCCTTGAGGACCCAGTAAAGGTATTTGTCGGTCGTGTTGACGACGAGCGTGCCTGGCTTTTCTCCCGTCGGGTCGTCGACGACGATCTGTCGCAGAAACCGTTCATCGACCTTGGCGAAGGGAATCGCCGGCAGCGCCCGGCCGCCGTCTTCGACCGCGGCATACATGTTCGCATAGTCGGGAGACGCACGGGCAGCTTCAGGCCCTGCAACCTCAATCGGCCCCTTTTCCGGTGTCGGCTCAAGCGGCGCTGGAATCAGCGGACTGGCGACACTGAGCGACTGCTTGGGAAATTGGGCACATGCCGAGATCGTGGAAACCCCAATAAGCGAGAGCCCGGTCAGAAGTGACCGGCGCGAGACGAGAAATGACATTCAGTATACTTTCAAGCGATGGGAAATGCAGGCGGGTGCAGAGCCACTGTTAACGCCGCTTCATCCTGTTTTGTAGGGGCGAACACGGCAACCCTGTGTCGAGACAAAGGCTGGGATCATTGTCCTTGCCTTTGTTGTATTATAGCCACAGCGACCTCTGCACAAAGTCGCGCGACACGCTTCCGTCAGGAAATGAGCGGGTTTACCGGTTGCCCTGCGTGTCCGACCCGATATAGGCGATGCGCAGCATGTTGGTCGAACCCGGCGTCCTCAGCGGCACGCCGGCGGTGATGATGACGCGGTCGCCCGGCTTGCCGAAGCCTTCGTCGAAGGCGATGCGGCAGGCGCGGTTGACCATATCGTCAAGATCGCTTGCATCCGGTGAGACGACGCAATGCGTGCCCCACAAAAGCGACAGCCGTCGCGCCGTGTTGAGGATCGGCGACAGCGCGATGATCGGCACCTGCGGCCGCTCACGGGCGGCGCGCAGGCCTGTGGTGCCGGACGCCGTGTAGGTGATGATCGCCGACAGCTTCAGCGTTTCGGCGATCTCGCGCGCGGCCAGCGAAATGGCGTCGGCGCCGGTCGCTTCCGGCTCGGAGCGCTGGGCATTGATGATACCGGCATAGGTCGGATCGGTTTCGACCTTGGTGGCGATACGGTTCATCATCGCCACGGCTTCTACTGGATAGGCACCGGCCGCTGATTCCGCCGACAGCATGATGGCATCGGCGCCTTCGAAGACGGCGATCGAAACATCGGACACCTCGGCGCGGGTCGGCACCGGTGCCGTGATCATCGATTCCAGCATCTGCGTTGCAACCACCACCGGCTTGCCGGCGCGGCGTGCGGCGCGCGTGATCTGCTTCTGGATGCCGGGCACCGCCTCGAGCGGCATCTCGACACCGAGATCGCCACGGGCGACCATCAGCGCGTCGGACAGTTCGATGATCTCGGCCAGCCGGGCGACAGCCTGCGGCTTTTCGATCTTGGCCATGATCAGCGCCCGGCCGCGCGCGATCTTGCGCGCTTCCGCCAGATCCTCCGGCCGCTGCACGAAAGACAGCGCGACCCAGTCGACGCCTGTCGCCAGCACGGCATCGAGGTCCTTGCGGTCCTTCTCGGTCAGCGCGCCGACCGGCAGGTCGGTGTCGGGCAGGCTGACGCCCTTCTTGTCGGAAATCGTGGTGCCGGCGACGACGGTGCAGACGATAGACTTGCCGTCGCTCTTCACCGCCTTCAGCTCGAGCTTGCCGTCGTCGATCAGCAGGCGATGGCCGGCTTCGACCGAGCTCAGGATTTCCGGATGCGGCAGATAGACCCTGGTCGAGGTGCCGGGCTCGGGACTGTCGTCGAGCGTGAAGGTCTGGCCTTGCGTCAGCACTTCCTTGCCATTGGCAAACTTGCCGACGCGCAGTTTTGGTCCTTGCAGATCGGCCAGGATGCCGATCGGCCGGCCGACCGCCTCCTCGACAGCGCGGATGCGCGCGACCAGCGTGCGCATCAGTTCGTGATCGGTATGGCTCATATTGATGCGGAACACATCGGCGCCCGCTTCGAACAGCTTCTTCAGCATCTCCTCCGACGAGGACGCCGGACCGATGGTGGCTAGGATCTTGACCTTACGGCTACGTCTCATTGACTGTTTGTTCCCGGGGCGGCTGGAGCGCCTCCCGTTGTGGACTCATCGGTCAGCTGGACCATCCAGCTTGCCTGTTCGCCCGTGTCATATTCCTGGAATCCGGCGCGCTGGAAGCCCCGGGCGACGCAGTCGGTTACGCCGGCGATCTTGAACTCTTTTTCAGCCACGCACATGTTGATCGGGCCGTCCCAGCGTCCACCGCGCTCGGCGTCTTCTGCATAAAGATAGTAAAACCTTGATGACAGCGGCCCTTCGATCAGCGTCTTGCAGCTCGATCCCTCGATGTGCCACCAGCCCTCGGTGATCCAGCCGGCCTTGGCGCGATAGCCGATGCCGACGCCGACCAAGTTCTGCGTGGCGTTGCAGACGCGGAAATCGGCACGCGCCGGCGAGGCCATGGCCATCGCCGCCAAGCCCACGGCAAGGCTCAGGAGCGGCATGGCAAAGGCAGAGCGCATGCGCTGCCTGCCGGCGGAACTCATCCGAAAACCCCTCAAGAACCACATCAGCATCTCTCTGCGCCCCTTTTCGGAAAAGTCCGGGCGCATGTCAACGCACCGTTTTGTTCAATTCCAATCGATTTAGAAAGGCTCCGGCGCACAATTCGCCGACTCCTGCCAGATTTCTCGGGAAACCTTGGCCAAACAACGGCATTGCGCAAGCGTCGTCTTCGTGGAATGACGATAGCATCCTCCCCGGAAGCCAGCGAACAGACCATTTCCCGCCAATGACCCGATCCACAGTTTTCGCGCCTTTCGATGTTGTCGAAGGCGACCGCAAGCGAGGCATCGTGCTGTTGGGCGATCATGCCCGCCGCGACCTGCCCGACGAGTATGGCAGCCTCGGCCTGCCCTTGGCGGAGTTCGACCGCCACATCGCCTATGACATCGGCGTCGAGACGGTGACGCGCGAACTGGCCGCCCTGCTTGGCGTGCCGGCGGTGTTCGCCAATTTTTCGCGGCTGCTGATCGATCCCAATCGCGCAGAGGACGATCCGACGCTCATTCGCCAGCTCTATGACGGCACCGTCGTACCCGGGAATTACCCCATAGCTCCCGAGGAGCGCGAAAGACGGCTCGACCGCTTCTACCGGCCCTATCACGACGCCGTCGGCGCCATGATTGCCTCGGTCGCACAGGCCTCTGCCCGAGCACCCTTCATCTTCTCGGTGCATTCCTTCACCCCTGCCATGCAAGGGATCCAGCGTCCCTGGCATGTCGGCATCCTGTGGGACCTCGACGACCGGGTGGCGCGGCCGCTGATCGACATGCTGGCGGAGGACAAGAGCCTCGTTGTCGGCGACAATGAACCGTATGACGGCGCGCTGCACGGCGACACCATGTACAAGCACGCCATCGTCAACGGTTTCGCCCATGCGCTGATCGAGATCCGCCAGGACCTGATCGCTGACCAGAAGGGCGCACTCGCCTGGGCCGAACGGTTGGCGCCGATCGTTGACGCCATCGACCGCCGTCCCGATATACATGTGGTCAAGCAATTCGGCTCCCGCACCGGGCCGCTATGACGGAGGCTGTGACCATGACCGAACTCAGTGACGAGCAGCAACGCGATTTCGAGGCTGCCGCCTTTCGCCGGCTGGTCGAGCATCTGCGCGAGCGCAACGACGTGCAGAACATCGACCTAATGAACCTCGCCGGCTTCTGCCGCAACTGCCTGTCGAACTGGTATCGCGAAGCGGCCAATGCCGAGGGCGTCGACCTCAGCAAGGACCAGTCGCGCGAGATCGTCTACGGCATGCCTTACGCACAATGGCAGGCGCTCAACCAGACCGAAGCCTCCGACGCCAAGAAGGCCGAATTCGAGGCAAGACGCCCCAAGGACCACTAGGTCAACCGTCGACACCCTCGATCGCCTCCAATCCTCTGTTTGGCCCAAATGCTTTCCCGAAAGAGCGCTTGACTGAAAATTGAATCGATCTAATTTGCCGCGCGAAGCCATTTTTTGACCGGATTAGCCTCATGAACGCGTCGAACGCCATGCAGACTGCCATTCGCGGACGATGGGCCGTCGCTGCCATTTTCCTCGCCAACGGCTTCCTGACCGGCAGCTGGGCGCCGCAGATCCCGGTGTTCCTGACCCGGCTCGACATCTCGAAGTTCACGCTTGGCCTGCTGATCCTGCTGTTCGGCGCCGGCGCCGTCGCCGCCATGACCTGGTGCGGCCATTTGATCTCCAGACATGGTTCCCGCACCGTGCTGCGCTGGTTCGGCCTTTGCGGCAGCCTCGGCCTGCTGGTCGTGGCGCTGGCGCCCAACGTGCCGCTGGCGGCCATCGCCATGTTCATCTTTGGCGGCTCGATCGGCGGCATGGACGTCGCCATGAACGCCAATGCCGTGGTGGTCGAACGGCGACTCTCCCGCGCGATCATGTCGTCATCACATGGCTTCTGGAGCCTCGGCGGGTTCGCCGGCGGCGGCCTCGGCGGCTTCGCCATCCAGACTTACGGTCATCTCGTCCACGCGGCGGTGGTGACCGCGCTCGCCTTCGCGGTTATCGCGGTGGCGGTTCGCCATCTGGTCGGCGAGGACAGGCCGCAGGCCGCGGAGCATCACAAATTCATCCTCCCGGCAAATCCGCTGGTTTATCTGATCGGCCTGATGGCCCTGCTGACGATGATCTCGGAGGGCGCGGTGCTCGACTGGGCAGCGCTGTATCTCAGGCAGGAACTCGGCGCCGACCTTGCCATCGCCGGCCTCGCTTACGCGGCCTTTTCCGGTGTCATGGCAATCATGCGCTTCTTCGGCGACGGCGTGCGCAACCGCTTCGGCGCGGTGACGACTCTGCGAGGCTCGTCGGTTGTCGCGGCGGCCGGCATGCTGATCGCCGGGTTGTCACCCTCGCCCTGGCTTGCGATCGCCGCCTTTGCCCTGTGCGGCTTCGGCATCGCCAACATGGTGCCGATCATCTTCTCGGCCGGCGGCAACCAGGAAGGCATGTCGTCGGGCACCGGCATGAGCGTCGTCACCACAATGGGCTATTCCGGTATCCTGGTGGCGCCGTCGGCGATTGGCTTCGTTGCCGAGCATTCCAGCTTCGGCCCGATTTTCGTCGCTATGTCGGGGTTGCTGATCGTCGTGCTGCTGATGGCCGGCCTTGCTCACCGCGCCGAATTCGCGGCCGCGCCGGCCGAATAGCGCTTCAGCTCCTCATAGAGGAAATCCACTACCCGGCGGATGCGCACGCTGGTGCGTACGTCGCGATGCATGGCCAGCCACACCGGCAGGACAGGCAAAGGCAAGCCGGGCAGCAATTTCTCCATCGATGGATCACGGTCGACCAGCGGCTCCTGGCCGAGACCGATGCCGTTTCCCGCTCGCACCGCCTCCCACAAAACGATCTGGTTGTCGGTCCTGACGCGAAAACTGCTCCGGGTGACCGGGATGCCATACTGGGTGAAGCCTCTGATGATGTCGTCGCTGCGGTCGAAGCCGACCAAATCGTGATCGACAAGGTCGGCGGGCTTCAGCGGGTGGTCGCGCCTGTCGAGATAGGATCTGGCGGCGCAGGCGCAGAGGGGAATGTCGCAGACCTTGCGCGCTGTCAGCTCATTCTGCGCCGGCTTGACCATGCGGATGGCGATGTCGGCATCCCTGCGCAACAGGTTCTCGACCTGGTTTGAAGCAACGATCTCGACCTCTATGCCGGGCTCCTCGACACCCAGCCGCATCGTCATCTCGGGCAGCACATAGGCCGCCACCACCTCGCTGGCGGCGATGCGCACCGTGCCTTCGATGGCCTCGACCGAACCCAGCGCCAGCAGTGAGAAGGCGCTTGCCTGCTCGCTGACCGCCTTGCCGCGTTCGAACAGCGTGCTGCCGGCCTCCGTCAGTTCATAGCCGCGCCGCCCACGCCGGAACAGCGTGACGCCCAGCGCCTGTTCGAGCTCGCCGATGTGACGGCCAAGCGTCGGCTGGCTTGCCGAGAGCTTTCGCGCGGCAGCCGACAGGCTGCCGGTTTCCGCCACGGTGACGAAACTCTTGATCAGGTTCCAGTCGATTTCAGCCATTCAAAAATGAATATCAAAACTCCATCGATAGTCAATTTCCATTCGCATTCGTAGCGACGATATTCCAGATGCAGACACCAACACGGACTGCAACCACCAACCAGGAGAACATGAAATGACCAAGATCGCCCTCATCGCCGCCGCCATCCTCATCTCCGCCAGCAACGCTTTTGCCGGCAGCGACAAGTTCGGTTCGAACAACGCCAGCCAGCCGGCTGTCACCAGCACCGACAACACCAACACAAGTTCGATCGAGAAGGTGGTGCGACCGCCAAGAAGCCGGTCGCCCAGGGCAGCAACCGCGAACTCTTCGGCAACCGCTGATCCCGATCGCGCTTGTCGCTGATCCCGATCGCGCTTGTCGTGGATCGGACCTCCCGAGCCGACCATGAAAATTCCAAATCAGGAGTACTCGAAATGACCAAGATCGCAATTCTCGGTGCCAATGGCCGGCTCGGCCGCGTGGTCGCCAAGGCCTTCATCGACGCCGGCTACGACGTCCGCACTATTACCCGCAGCGGCAAGGTGCCGGGCGAACTCAAGGGGGCCACCGCCGTCGCCGGCGACGCGCTCGACCGCGAGGGGCTGATCCACGCCACGCAAGGCGTCGACATCATCTTCAACGGCCTCAATCCGATCTACACCGACTGGGGCAAATGCCTGCCGATGGCCGAGAACGTCATGGCCGCCTGCCATGCGAACGGCACGCTGCATCTCTTCCCCGGCACCGTCTACAATTACGGATCGCCGATGCCCGCGGTGATATCGGAAGACACACCTTCCCACCCGACCACGCAAAAGGGCCGCATCCGCTGCGCCATGGAGGAGTTGTTTCGCCGCGAGGCCGAAGCGGGCCGGGTCCGCACCATTCTGCTGCGAGCCGGCGACTTCTTCGGCGGCACCGGCAGCGGATCATGGTTCGATCTGGTCGTCGCCGCCAAGATCAATAAAGGCGTCTATACCGCGCCCGGCCCGGTCGACCTAGTGCATGAATGGGCCTATCTGCCGGACTTCGCCGTTGGCTTCGTCGCGCTGGCGCGCAATCTGGACAAGCTCGGCTTCTATGAAGCGCTGAACTTCCCGGGCCACGCGGTCACCGATCTGCAGATCAAGGCCGCTGCCGAGAAGGCTGTTGGTCGTCCGCTCAAGATGACCTCGATGCCTTGGTGGGTGCTGCGCGCCGGCAGCCCGTTCGTGGCGATGTGGCGCGAGATCGTCTCCATGTCCTACCTGCGCTTCGAGCCGCACCAACTGGCTTCGGCAAGGCTGGAAGGCATCATCGGTGCGATCCCGCACACGCCTCTCGATCAGGCGGTCATCGAGGCGCTCGAGGATATCGGCATCGCCACCGTGAACGGTCTTGCGAAAGCTGCCTGACAGGCAAGGCGGGCGCAGCTACGGGCCTGCCAGCCCCGTCCCTGTAGACTGAAAAGTCTTTCTTCGGCTGAAAGGGCGGCTCAGAGCCGCCCCATCAACAGCAACACCAGAAGCACCACCAGCACCACACCGACAATGCCCGACGGCCCATACCCCCAGGAGCGCGAATGCGGCCAGGCCGGCACCGCGCCGATGAGGACTAGGATCAAGACGATGATGAGAATGGTGGTGATCGGCATAGGAACCCCGCGCTTTGACGTTTGCCACGAGACGACGCTTTCGCATTGCTCCGGTAACAACGCTTTGCGTTGCACCCGGGACAATGCAAAAGGCCGCCCGGTTGTTCCGGGCGGCCTTTGCCGGTCAAATCGGCAATGGGTCTATTCGGCGGCTTTCGGAAAGGCGATTTCCGGCTCGACTCCGGTATCCTGCCCCGGCGCATCGGTCGATGAGATCTCACCCTTGCCGCGCTGGAACAGCCGGCTGAACCAGCCGCGCCGTGCGCCCGGCTTGACCTTGGCACGGGTGAACACCATCAGCATCGACGGCGTCACCACCAGCGTCAGCACCGTGGCGAAGGACAGGCCGAAGACGATCGCCGAGGACAGCGAAATCCACCATTGCGTCGACGGCGCGTTGATCGTCGTCTCGTGATGGAAGATTTCGAGGCCGAGGCCGAAGGCGATCGGCAGCACGCCGAGAATGGCCGACACCGCCGTCAGTACCACCGGGCGAGCGCGTTCGCGGCAGGTCTGCAGCACTGCTTCGACCTTGTCCCAGCCCTCTTCGCGCAACCGGTCATAGGTGTCGATCAGCACGATGTTGTTGTTCACCACCACGCCGGCCAGCGCGATGACGCCGATGCCCGACATGACGATGCCGAACGTCTCGCCTGTTATCAGCAGCCCGAGGAACACCCCGATCGTCGCCATGACCACGCAGGACAGCACCAGCCAGACGCTGGTGAACTTGTTGAACTGCGCCAGCAGCACCAGGAAGATCAGGAAGATCGCCGCACCAAAGGCCTTACTGAGGAAGGCGCTGGCTTCGGCGCTGTCCTCGTTCGAGCCGGCCAGCTTCCAGCGGATGCCGCTGCCCAGATCCATCTCCGAGACAGCCTTGGTGACCTCCTGCTGTACGGCCGCGACCTGGGCGCCGGCGGCGACGTTGGCCTGGACGACCACCGTACGCGCCCCGTCGATGCGGTTGAGGATGCCGACCGTCGGCTCGGGCTTGCGCACGACAAAGTTCGAGATCGGCACCGAGCCTTGCGAGGTCTGCACCCGGAGTTCGTCGAGCGTCGACAGCGTGCGCCGGTCCTCGGGTAGGCGCAAACGGATGTCGACGGCGTCATCGGCGCCGGCCGGACGGTATTCCGAAAGCTTCAGGCCGTTGGTCACCAGCTGCACCACGGTTCCGACCGAGGTCGGACTGATGCCGTACTGCGCCGCCTTGGCGCGGTCGACCTCGAGCGCCCAGTCGACGCCGGGCGGCGGCAGACCATCGGAAATGTCGATGACGCCAGGCACCTTGCCGATGCGCGCCGCGACAGCACGGGCCTTGTCGTCGAGCCCCTTGGGGTCGACGGCCGAAAGCCTGATCTGGATCGGCTTGCCGGTCGGCGGACCGGCCTCCGGCACGCGCACCTCGACATCGACGCCGGGAATGCCGGCCATCACGCCGCGCAGGTCATCCAGGATGTGGTTCGCCGACTTGCGCTCGCGCCAGTCGATGAATTCGTACTGGATGACGCCGACAACGTCTTCGGGAACGTCCTGACCGCCGCCTTGCGTCTTGCCGACGCGGGTATAGACCGACTTGACGCCCGGCCAGCCGAGCAGCCTGTTTTCCGCGATCTTGGTTGCCGTATCCATTTCGGCCAGCGAGAGATTGCCGCGCGCATGCACGTAAAGCAGGCCGTAATCCGGCTCGACATTCGGGAAGAACTCGACGCCGGCGCCATATTTCGAATAGGCAAAGCCGACGCCGAACAGCAGCGCGACGGTCAGCACCAGCACGGTGATGGGGAAGCGCACCGCCTGCTTGACGATTGCCATGTACCAGCCGTCTCGATTGTCATCCTCGTGATGCGGCGGCGCCTTGGCGAAGATCGCACCCAGCGTCGGTGCGAAGACCAGCGCGTAGAGCATCGAGGCCGACAGCGCGACGATCAGCGTGATCGGCATGTACTTCATGAAGTCGCCGATAATGCCCGGCCAAAACAGCAGCGGCGAGAAGGCGGCGATGCGCGTCATCGTCGCGGCGATGACCGGACCGGCCATGCGCTTGGCGGCAAGCGCGAAGGCTTCCTCCTTGGGCATGCCTTCGCTCATCCGTCGTTCGGCGAACTCGGTGACGATGATGGCGTCGTCGACCAGCATGCCGACGGCAAGGATCAGGCTGAACAGCACGATCATGTTGATCGTGTAGCCCATCATCGCCAGGAGCAGGATGCCAATCAGGAAGGATGACGGGATGGCCAGGCCGATGAGCAGCGAGGCGCGGCCGGACAGCGCGTAGAGAATGACGATGAACACCAGGATGACGGCGATCATGACGTGGTTCTGCAGATCGCCCAGCAGTTGGTTGACGAAGACCGACTTGTCCTGCGTGTAGGTGACGTTCATGCCCTGAGGCATGGACTTGACGAACTCGTCGGACACCGTCCGCACCTTGGCGATGGTGTCGATCAGGTTGGAGCCGATGCGCTTCTTGACTTCGATGGCGATGGCCGGCTTGCCGTTGAGGCGGGTCACCGTCTCGGCATCCTTGAAGGTCGAGCGAATCGTCGCGATGTCCTTGGCCTGCACCACGGCATTGGGGCCGGCGACCACCGGCAGTGCCGCGACATCCTCCGGCGTTTCGATCAGCGACGGCACCTTGACCGCGTATTTGCCTTCCGAGCCCTCGATGTTGCCTGCGGCGACCAGACTGTTGGAGTTGCCGACCGCACCGATCAGCTGATCGAGCTGCAACCCATAGGAAGACAGCTTCATCGGATCGATGACGACCTCGACGAGATCGTCGCGCGCACCCTGCAGCGAACCTTCGAGAACGCCGGGCACCTCCTCGATGCGGTCGCGCAGTTCGCGGGCGGCGGCGGTCAGCACACGCTCCGGCAATTCGCCCGAGAGTGTGACGACGAGCACGGGAAACTCGGAAATGTTGACTTCGTTGACTGTCGGTTCCTCAGCCGCCTGCGGCAGGTCGGCCTTGGCGTCCTGCACCTTGCTGCGCGTGTCCTGCAGCGCAGTGGCCAGATTCGTCTGCGGCTGGAATTCGACCAGCACGTAGCCGCCGCCTTGGAAAGCGGCCGAACGCATCTCCTTGAGGCCCTTCAAGCTCTTCAGCTTGCTTTCCATCGGTCGCAACAGCAGCCGTTCCGAATCCTCAGGCGAAATGCCCTGATAGATCAGGCTGATATACATCATCGGAATCGGAACATCGGGCTCCGCTTCCTTCGGCGTCGACTGGTAGGCGACCGCGCCGGCAAGGATGAGGAAGACCAGGACCGAGATGGTCAGGCGGGCATTGTTGATTGCGAGTCTGACGATATCCATGGCTAACGCCTGTTCTTGAATTTCAGGAGCTGCGTCGCAGCCGATTGTCCCCGCCCAGGGCTAGTCCGTCACGGCCCCTTGCTACTGCGTGCCGGCAGTCGCCTCGCCGAGCAGTTTCTTGATGGTCGCCTGGTCGGCCTCGACCGGATTGACAAGATCGCCTTCCTTCACCAGTTCCTGGCCGGCGACGATGATGCGCGCGTCGGCCGGGATGCCGCCGAGCACGAGGCCGGTCGGCGTGTCGTCGACGAGGTCGATCGGGAAGAACGCCACCTTGTTGTCCTTGCCGACGGCACGGATGCCGAGGTCGCCCTTGTCGCCGAGCGTCACCACCGAGCGCGGCAGCAGGACTGCGTCGGTCGGTTGTGCGTTGAGCGCGATTTCCGCCGTCATGCCGGCCGGCACTGAGCCGTCACCATTGGGGATCGCCACCTCGACGCGGAAGGTACGGGTCGCCGACGATGCGTCGCGGCTGATGTAGCGCACTGTGCCTTCAACCGTCTGGCCGCTGACCAGCCGTACATTGGCCTTGTCGCCGAGCTTGAGGTAGCCGAGGTCGCGCTCGCTGACTTCGCCGCGGGCAATCACCGGATCAAGCTTGAGGATGGTTGCCACCTCGCCGCCCTGCATGATGGAACTGCCGAGTTCCACCGGCACCCGGTCGATGACGCCGTCAAACGGCGCCTTGACTTCGTTGCGGTCGAGCTCGGCCTGCGCGGTATCCAGCTGCGATTGCGCCAGAGTCAGATTGGAGCGGGCGGTGTCGAGCTGCAGCTTGGGCAGATTGCCTGTTTTCATCAGCCGCAGGGCCGCGTCCAACTCGGCCTGGCGCTGCACCACGAGCTGCTTGGCGTTGTCGACCATCGAGATCTTTTCTTCCGCCGCCAACATCAGCACCAGATCGCCGGTCTGGACGTGATCTCCTTGCTTGACCGGCAGCTTGTCGATGACGCCGGCGACGCGCGTTGCCAGCACCGCCCGCTTGTCGGCTTCGGTCAGCCCGGAAACACGGATGGCGCGTGCATAGGTCTTGCGCGGCGGCGTCACCACCGCGACGGTGCGCAGCGGTGCCTTCGGCTCGGCTTCGGCCGCCTTGGGCTTGGCCGCGTCCGGCGCCTTGGCCTGCTCGACTTCGGCTGCCTTGGCTTTGTTGGCGGCTACGCTGCCGACCGACGAAAACTCACCTGTCGCCATCCACGCCGCGAAACCAATGAGCACAACAATGGCTGCAAGCTTGTGAAACCTGATTCTCGGCATCGTCGTTTTTTCCACTGCGGGTTCGGCCAGCGTCCTCATAACGCGGGCGCGTCGCCGATATGGGTGCGCGCCAAGCCGTGTTCAATTTGCCGTGATCGGCGAAGCGCGCTTCTACATCAAAGTTGCATCGCAATATAGTGCGAAAGTTGCGGGATCATTGCGCCACCGGACAAGATGCGCCCGCCGCAATCCAATTTTCGATCGCTTGATAGGTTGCTTCGGCAGAGCCCGGAGCCGGCTCACGATCAGACCCCGGCGCCCAGCCCCAGGCGACCAATTTGTCGTCGCGAACATGCAGCGCGATATCCTTCAAGCTGCGGTTGCCATTGCGCAGGGGATCCTTGATCTGACTGCAGATTTCGGCCGAGGATTTGCCGAACCAGGCCATCTCGGTTGGCGCCAGATGCCAGTTATCGGCCCCGGGCGGCCCATGCAATGCATTGGAATTGCTGGAAAAATGGCAGGTTGTGCAGCGCAGGCCCGGATTGCCGAAGCCCGATCCGTCAGCACCGCGCTGGACATTGAAGGCGTGAACGCGGGTGCCGCCATAATGCGCACCGGACCAGCGCGGCCGGTCGTCCGCGACATGACAGTCGGCGCAGCGCGGATGCGAGAACACCGCATAGATCTTGTCCCATTCGGACAGGCCTTTTGCAGCGTCGACCGTCACCGGCGTCGGCGTCTGGCTCTCTTGCGCGATCGCGAACGGCGCCGCGAGAACGAGCATGGCAGCAGGCGTCAGCATGATGAGGAGCTTCTTCATGCGAAGGCCACCGTTTTCGACAGCGGCAGCGTGCGAATGCGCTTGCCGGTGAGCGCGAAGATGGCGTTGGCCAGCGCCGGAGCCGCCGGCGGTGTGCCGACCTCGCCGACGCCGCCCATCTTGTGGAAATTCTCCAGAATGGCGACTTCGAAGACCGGGCACTGGAATATCCGCATGGCGTCGAAATCATGGAAGTTCGACTGTTCGACCATGCCGTCGGCGAAGGTGATCTCCTGACCCATCGCCGCCGACAGGCCGTAGATAGCGGCGGAAGTCAGCTGCGCCTCGATGATGCCGGGATCGAGCGCGGTGCCGACATCGGCGGCGATCCACACCTTCTCGATGCGGATACCGGCCGGCGTGTCCGCCACCTGGACGATCTCGCCGACCCAACTGCCGAAGGACAGCGTGAAGGCCATGCCCTTGGCCTTGCCTGCGGGCAGCGCCTCGCCCCATTTCGCCATCGCGGCGACCTTCTCAACCACCTTCACCGCCGAGGGATAGGCGGCCATCAGTCTCTTGCGCATCTCGACCGGATCGATTTTTCCGGCAACGGCGATCTCGTCCATGAAGCCTTCATGGAAGAAGCCGTTGACCGAACTGCCGACCGAGCGCCAGGAGCCGACAGGGATGGAGACCGGCGCAGCGACACCACTGACCCGATAGTTCGGGATGGTGTAGGGCTGGTCATGGGCGCCATCGACAATGGTCTTGTCGGGACCGAGCGGCGATATCGAGGGGAACAGCCGGCGCAGCGTGCCGGCAATCACCGATGGTGAGGCCATCTTCATGTCAACGGCGACCGGCATGCCATCGTCGCCGAGCCGCGCCTGGAACTTGCCGATAGCGGCTGGTCGATAGGCGTCGTGGCGCATGTCTTCTTCACGCGTCCAGGTCACCTTGATCGGACGCTCGCCTGTTTCCTTCGCCATCAGTGCGGCGCACAGCGCGTAGTCCATCTCGACGCGCCGGCCGAAACCGCCGCCCATAAAGGTGGTGTGCACGGTGATCTTGTCCTGCTCGATGCCGACCGCGTTGGCGCAGAGCTGCCGCACCAGGGTCGGCGCCTGGTTGCCGCACCAGATGTCGAGCGCGCCGTCCTTGAGCTGCGCCGTCGCGTTCATCGGCTCCATCGTCGCATGCGCCAGATAGGGCACCGCATAGTCAGCCTCGACGATCCTTTCGCGCGGCGCATCGGCGAAGGCGGTATCGACATCGCCATTGTCACGCATCGCCGAGCCCTTGGTGCCGAGGGCCTGCTTCAGCACATCTGAAATGGCGGCGCTGCTGAGCGGGTATTCGGGATCGGACCACTGGGCGTCGATCGCCTCGGCCGCCCTGAACGCCGCCCATGTGTTGTCGGCGATGATGCCGAAGCCATGGCCGTAATTCGTCTCGAGCGGCACGATCTTGATCACACCGGGCATTTTCTCGGCCTTGGAGAGGTCCGCCTTGACGGGCTTCGACCAGAAGCGCGGGCTCATCTTGACCGTGCCGTAGAGCATGTCCGGCAGCCGGACATCGATGCCGAATATCGGCGCCCCGGTGACCTTGGCCAGCATGTCGATGCGCTTCTGCGGCTTTCCCAGCAGTTTCCAGTCGGCCCGGTCCTTGAGTTTGACTTCTGCAGGAGGCGCCATCGCGGCAGCGGCAGCGGCGACCGCGCCATAGGTCAGCGACTTGCCCGACGCCTTGTGCAGGATCGAACCGTCGGCCGTTTCCAGATCGGCGGCGGCGACACCCAGTTTTTGCGCCGCAGCCGCGATCAGCATCTGCCGGGCGGCGGCGCCCGCTTGCCGCATCTTGTCAAAACCATCGCGTGTCGAAGCCGAACCACCAGTGCCTTGCAGGGCAAGGAACTTGCCGACCACGCCGAGACCCGAGCGCACCGCTTGCGCGGTCATGCTCTCGTCGAAGAAGGCGAACGGACCGCCCTCTTCAAGGATCGCGGCGTTGTAATAGGCATGGGAGGCCGGTCCATGCTCGACCTTGACCCGATCGAGGCCGACATCGAGCTCTTCGGCCACCATGACAGCCAGCGTCGTCGAAATGCCTTGCCCCATCTCGGCGCGCGGCGCGACGATGGTGATGGTGTTGTCGGCGCCGATCTTCACATAGGGGTTGAACGTCGCCTCGCCCTTGCCGAGTTCGGCCTCGAGCGGGTTCGGGAACGGCTTGCGATAGTAGTAATAGCCGACGGCAACGCCGCCCGCGACAGCAGCCGCGCCGATCAGAAACGTGCGGCGGGCGATCTTTCCGACACTGGCCATGGTCAGAGCCCCGCCGTCTTGAGCGCCGCGGCCTTCTTGATGGCCGAGCGGATCCTGGGATAGGTGCCGCAGCGGCAGAGATTGCCGCCCATGGCGTTGTCGATGTCGGCGTCGCTCGGGTCGGCGACCTCGTCGAGCAGCGCCACCGCGCTCATGATCTGGCCGGCCTGGCAGTAGCCGCATTGCGCAACCTGTTCCTCCAGCCATGCCTGCTGCACCGGATGCAGTCTGCCCGCTGTACCGATACCTTCGATGGTGGTGACAGCGCCGTTGACCTGGCCAACGGGAAGCGAGCAGGAACGCACCGGCTGACCGTCGACATGCACCGTGCAGGCGCCGCAGGCAGCGATGCCGCAACCGAACTTCGGCCCGGTCTTGCCGATGAGATCGCGCAGCGCCCACAGCAGCGGCATGTCCGGATCGGCGTCGATGTCGAATGATTGTCCGTCGACGGTGAGGCGCATGGGGATACCCTTTGTTGTCGTCCACTGCCGTTGGCGAAATGGCCAACCGGTCATTTCCCCTCGATACAGATTGACAAATTACGTCATTTTGTCAATAACGATTTTGCAGGATAGAATTGTTCCATGAATCAGATCGAAGACATGGCCGCCGCCGACCCCAAACGCGTCCGTATCCTGGATGGGGCGATGAAGGTGTTTTTGGCCTATGGCTTCTCCCGCACCACCATGGACGACATCGCCCGCGCCGCAGAGATGTCGCGCCCGGCGCTCTATCTCCTGTTCAAGAACAAGACCGATATTTTCCGCGCCATTGCCATGATGATCCTGTCGCGCTCGGTCGAGGCGGCAAAGATGGCTCTGGCCGGCGATGGCACTTTCACCGAGCGCATGATGCAAGCCATCGACGGGGCATTCATCTCGATGATGAGCGCGGTCATTGCCTCGCCGCATGGCGCCGAACTGCTGGACATGAAATCGAGCCTTGGCGATCTGGTCGGCTGCTGGCGCGGCAGGCTTGGCAAACATATTGCCGGCGCGATCGAGGGCGAAGCAGCCAGGAACGGCGTCGATCTGGCGGCCAGGGGCCTGTCGACGCAACTGCTTGCCGACATGCTGCTCGACGGGCTGGAAGGCATGAAGGCGCGGATCAGCGATCCCCAGGGGCAGCGGCAGGCAGCCGCCGCCCTGATCAGGGTGATCGACCTGACTTTGAAGGCATGATCGCGAACCAATCGAAGAACATCGATTGGTCGTTTAGGCCCGACGGCGAACCACCTCGGGATTCTTGCGCACAGCGAGGAATTCCTTGACCCGCCGGCCGGGTGCGGGACCGCGCACCGGCTTGAAGCCGTCATCGAGTTCGCCGGAGAGATCGAGCGTCGGACGCTTGCCGACGGCGTCGTAATTCTCTTCCAGCCAGTCGCTGGCGGCGGTGCGGCCGAGATCGCGCAGATAAGTCAGGAATGCCCATTCGGCATTGACCTTGGACGATGCCGACAGGTCCTTGAACGCTTCATCGGCATCGATGCGATGCATGCGGATGTCGCGGTATTCGCCATGCGGCAGACGGCCGGCGGCGATCAGCTCCTTGACGAAGGCGATCGAGCGGAATTCGCGCAGCAGCCCGGCGTTGAAGGTGATCTCGTCGATGCGGTTCTGAATCTCGTTGGCGCTCCTTGGTGTTCCCTCCCGCACCACTGGATTGATCTGCACCAGAAGCACGTCCTCGGTCGCCGCCGTCTTGAAGAACGGATAGAGCGCCGGGTTGCCGCCATAGCCGCCATCCCAATAGGGCACGCCCTTGATCTCGACGGCACGGAACAGCTGCGGCAG
>NZ_RZRQ01000170.1:0-12937 GCF_003997785.1 Mesorhizobium sp. M7D.F.Ca.US.004.01.2.1
GGGCACGACCTTCAAGGCAACGCTGACGCTCATCCAACTCATCGATTGCGCGGTGGCGCTGGCGGCAATCGCGCTGGCCAGCTGGGCGTTTGCCGGCTCAAGCTTCGGCCGGCGCTGGCGCGCCGTCTCCGACGACCCCAAGGCGGCGGCGATGTGCGGCGTCGACGTGCGCGCGGTGTTCCGGCATGCGGTCCTGTTCGGCGGCTTCTGCGCAGCGCTGGCCGGCGTCATGGCCGGCCTCTATTACGGCAATGTCAGCTTCGGCTCGGGCCTCGTCTACGGGTTGAAGATCCTGTTCGTGACGGCGGTCGGCGGCTATCTGTCACCGCCACGGGCGGCGCTGGGCGCGGCCGCCTTCGGCATGGCCGAATCGCTGTGGGCCGGCTATTTCCCGGTCGAATGGCGTGATGCGTGGATGTATCTGTTCCTGGTCGCCACGCTGATACTGATCGGCGCCGGCCGCGACACCGGCAAGCTCGCCTGAGCCATCAGACTTTGGTTGCATGACGCGGGGGCAGACCGCCGGTATACGGCACTGCCTGCCAAGCAACGATATTTTGCTGCCTCTATCCTTGTTGACCCGTCAGTCCACGCGCGGCATACCGTTGGACCACGCGGCGTGACGGACAAGAAGGGGGAAGCCGGCACGCCTCCGGTACAAGGGAGGAATGCATGGCAGGGCTGCTCGCTCTATCCAGGACCATTGATCGCACCAACGAATTCATCGGCAAATGGGTGTCGTGGCTGATCCTGCTGGCGATCCTGGTGAGCGCCGCCAACGCCATCATCCGCAAGGTCTTCGACATATCCTCGAACGCCTGGCTCGAGTTGCAGTGGTATCTGTTCGGCGCCGCCTTCATGCTGGCCGCCGCCTATACACTGAAGCAGAACGAACATATCCGCATCGACATCGTCTACGGCCTGTTCCCACGCCGCGTGCAGCACTGGATCGACCTTTTTGGCCATGTCTTCTTCCTGATGCCGTTCGTGACGCTGATGGTGGTCTATTTCGTTCCCTATGTATCGCTGTCGTTTCGCAGCGGCGAGATGTCCAACAATTCCGGCGGGCTGATCATCTGGCCGGCCAAGGCAATCCTGCTCGTCGGCTTTTTCCTGCTCGCGCTTCAGGGCATCTCCGAGATCATCAAGAAGATCGCCATCATGCGCGGCGACATGGACGACCCCAATCCCTTCATATCGGCACATGAGCAGGCCGAGCTCGAAGCCAAGGCGCTGGCCGACGAGGTGCGCTCGTGATGGAGTTCATCGCCCAGAACATGGCGCCCATCATGTTCGCCTCGCTGATCATCTTCCTGCTGATCGGCTATCCCGTCGCCTTCTCGCTGGCCGCCAACGGCTTGATGTTCTTTTTCATCGGCGTGCTCCTGTCGCCCTATTCCGGCGGATCGATCAACCTCGCCTGGCCGCTCCTGCACGCATTGCCGGATAATTTCTACGGCAGCCGGGTGATGTCGAACGACACGCTGCTGGCCATTCCGTTCTTCACCTTCATGGGCATCGTGCTCGAGCGATCGGGCATGGCCGAGGACCTGCTCGACACGATCGGCCAGCTGTTCGGGCCGATCCGCGGCGGCCTCGCCTATGCGGTGATCTTCGTTGGCGCGCTTTTGGCGGCGACCACCGGCGTGGTGGCGGCTTCCGTCATCGCCATGGGCCTGATCTCGCTGCCGATCATGCTGCGCTATGGTTATGACCGCCGGCTGGCATCCGGGGTCATTGCCGCGTCGGGCACGCTTGCCCAGATCATCCCGCCCTCGCTGGTGCTGATCGTGCTCGCCGACCAGCTCGGCCGCTCGGTCGGCGACATGTATGCCGGCGCGCTGATCCCCGGTCTCGTCCTGACCGGCCTCTACGCGCTCTACATCCTGATCGTTTCGATCTTCCGGCCAAAAATGGTGCCGGCGCTGCCGCTGGAGGCGCGCACGCTCGGCCATGGCGTCATGTCCTTGCTGGTGGCATTGGCGGTCACGGTCGCGATTTCCTACGCGGCGTATCGCTATCTCGCGCCGGCACATGGCGACAATGCCGACATTCTCGGCGCCACTGCCGGGGTGCTCTTCATCTACATCGTGGCGATCGCCGACAAGGGCCTGAACTTCAACATGATGTCCAGGCTGGCCCAGCAGGTGATCATCGTGCTGATCCCGCCGCTGGCGCTGATCTTCCTGGTGCTGGGCACCATCTTCCTTGGCATCGCCACCCCGACGGAGGGCGGCGCCATGGGCTCTGTCGGCGCCCTGATCATGGCGGCGGCAAAGGGCCGGCTGTCGCTGGACGTGGTCAAACAGGCACTGACCTCGACGACGCGGCTGTCGTCCTTCGTGCTGTTCATCCTGATCGGCGCGCGGGTGTTCTCGCTGACCTTCTACGGCGTCAACGGCCACATCTGGGTCGAACACCTCTTGACCTCGCTGCCGGGCGGCGAAGTCGGCTTCCTCATCGGCGTCAACATTCTCGTCTTCTTCCTCGCCTTCTTCCTCGACTTCTTCGAGCTCGCCTTCATCATCGTACCGCTGCTGGCGCCGGCCGCCGACAAGCTCGGCATCGACCTGATCTGGTTCGGCGTGCTTCTGGGCGTCAACATGCAGACCAGCTTCATGCACCCGCCCTTCGGCTTCGCGCTCTTCTACCTGCGCTCGGTGGCCGCCCGCGTGCCCTATCTTGACCGCCTCACCGGCAAACAGATCGCGCCGGTCACCACCGGACAGATCTATTGGGGCGCGGTGCCCTTCGTCTGTATCCAGGTGATCATGATCGGGCTGACCATCACCTTCCCGCAAATGGTGATGCACTACAAGGGAACGACCGTCGATCCGGGCACCATCGACTACAAGGTGCCGGAGGTGCCCGGCCTGTCGCCGCTCGGTACGCCGCCGGCGGATGGTGCAGCACCTGCTGGTGGCGGCACGGCGCCGGCAGCCCCTGACCTTTCGCAACCGCCGAGTTTCGGCGACGCGCCGCCGGCCAAGCCGGCAGCGCCACAGCCGGACCTGTCGCAGCCACCAAGCTTCAACTGAGACCGCCATGGCGACGATGATGAAAGCGGTGAGGCTTGAGGCGGTGGGCAGCATCGCGCTGCGCGACGTCGCCAGGCCTGACATCGGACCGGACGAGCTTCTGGTGCGGATCGAAGCCTGCGGTGTCTGTGGCACGGACCGGCATCTGTTTCACGGCGAATTCCCGTGCACGCCGCCGGTGACGCCCGGCCATGAGTTTTCCGGCATCGTCGAAGCGATCGGCAAATCCGTCTCGGGCTTTGCCGTCGGCGATCGCGTCACCGGCGACCCCAACATTGCCTGCGGGCGTTGCGCGCATTGTCACGCCGGGCGGGTCAACCTCTGCAGCAATCTGCGCGCCATCGGCATCCATCGTGATGGCGGTTTTGCCGACTATCTTGCCTTGCCGCAGAAGCAGGCTTTTGTCCTTCCCGCCGATCTGAAGCCGACACATGGTGCCTTCTGCGAGCCGCTCGGCTGTTGCCTGCATGGCGTGGACCTTGCCGGGATCAAACCGGGCAGCTCGGTGGTCGTGCTTGGCGGCGGCGTAATCGGCCTGCTCACCGTGCAACTGGCAAGACTGGCCGGGGCCACGACCATCATCCTGTCGACCAGGCAAGCCTCGCGGCGCGCCCTTGCTAGGGATTTCGGCGCGACAGTGACGGTCGATCCGACCGCCGCCGATGTCGTCAAGGCCATCGCCGGACCGGCCGGTCTGGTGCCAGGTGGTGTCGACGTCGTCTTCGAATGCGCGGGCGTGCGAGAGACCGTCGAGCAGTCGATGCGGCTGGCCCGCGCCGGTGGCACGGTCGTCATCGTCGGCGTGACGCCGCAAGGCATGAAAGCGGAATTCGAGCCCTTCGACCTGCTGTTCCGGGAACTGAAAGTGCTCGGTTCCTTCCTCAATCCCTACACCCATCGCCGCGCCGCCGAACTCATTGCATCGGGTGCAATCGAGATCGACAGGTTGATCTCCAGGCAGGTGCCACTTGAAGACGCGGCGGCAGTAGTCGCCAATCCACCGGCGCCCGGCGAGGTCAAGGTGCTGGTGGTGCCGCGCCGAGACTGAGCTGCCCGGGCCGTCATCCGGCCTTGCGCGCATGCTTGCCGGCAACCCATTGATCGGCTATTAGGGGCGCGCCGAAAAAGACATGACCGGTCCGGTAGTCCGGTCTCTTCCGTTTCTGTTTTTCGAGCATGATCTCTGGACAAACGGAAACCGTTTGTCCGTGAAAACCGGACGCCACTTTTCGGGATCATGTTTGGCGGAAGCCTGTTCACCGCATGATTTGCGGGAGAACCCGCGGCCGGCAAGCGAGGCGAAAGCCCGTGGGCCGGTTGGGTCATGTCCGGATTTCCTGATGCCACGGCCCACCGGTTCACGGTCTGCAGCCAAGCCTGTCCGCATTTCAACCCGCGACAGGACAACGACCATGAAACTGAACCACGCCAATCTCGTTACGCCAGAAGTCACGGCTCTTGCCGGCTTCTTCACCAGCCATTTCGGCTTCGAGCTTCTCGCTGTGCGCGGCAAGGATGCTTTAGCCGTGCTGCGCGGGACCGATGGCTTCATCCTCAACCTGATGATTCCGGGCAAGGGAGGGACCGCCAGCTATCCCGGCGGCTTTCACATCGGCTTCCTCGTCGGCAAACCGAACATCGTGCATGCAAAACAGGCCGAGCTTGCCGATGCGGGCTTCGCGCCTGGCGAGGTGCAAGAGCTGACGCGCGGCGGCGTCAGCTCGACGACCTTCTATTGCCACGCGCCGGGCGGAATACTGGTCGAGGTCAGTTCCTCGCCGGCCTGAAAAGAAAGACCCCGGGCGAGCAGGCCCGGGGTCTTTGGATGAAGGCGATGGGCTGCTCTATCTCTTTGTTTGACGCAATTCCGGACGGAAAACCGCTGCGCACTTTTCCTGGAATTGCTCTAGAGCTTGCCGTTGCGCTGCTGGACCATCATGAAGGTGTCGTAATTGTATTCGGCCACCTGTGCCCAGAGATAATGCTCCTTGCGGAACCCCTTGATCGATTCCCAGATCTTCTTGAACGGGGCGTTGGAGGCTTCCATTTCGGCATAGACCTCGTTGGCCTTTTCGAAGCAGGCGGCCATGATCTCCTGGCTGAACGGCCGCAGTTTCGCGCCACCAGCCACCAGCCGCTTCACCGCCGCAGGGTTCAAATAATCGTATTTCTGCAGCATGTTGGCGTCGGCAGCCTGCGCGGCAGTGCGCAGCAGCGACTTGTACGTCGGCGAAAGCTCGTCGTATTTCGCCTTGTTGAACATCAGGTGGACGGTCGGGCCGCCTTCCCACCAGCCGGGATAATAGTAATAGGGCGCGACCTTGTAGAAGCCGAGCTTCTCGTCGTCATAGGGGCCGACCCATTCGGCGGCGTCGATGGTGCCTTTTTCCAGCGCCGGATAGATATCGCCGCCAGCGATCTGCTGCGGCACGACGCCGAGCTTCTGCACCACCTTGCCGGCAAAGCCGCCGATACGCATCTTGAGGCCGGAAAGGTCAGCCACCGTGTTGATCTCCTTGCGGAACCAGCCGCCCATCTGCACACCGGTGTTGCCGCCCGGCAGGCCGAAAAGGCCCTGCGTGGCGAGAAACTCGTTGAACAGGTCGATGCCGCCGCCATGGTAGTGCCAGGCATTCATGCCGCGCGCGTTGAGCGAGAAGGGAACGGCCGCACCGAGCGCCCATGTCGGGTCCTTGCCCCAGTAATAATATGCCACCGTGTGGCAGGCCTCGACCGTGCCGGCCGTGGTGGCGTCGGCCGCCTGCAGGCCCGGCACCAGCTCGCCGGCGGCGAAGACCTGTATCTGGAAATTGCCATCGGTGGCTTCCGACAGCATCTTGGAAAATACCTCGGCGCCGCCATAGATGGTGTCGAGCGACTTCGGGAAGGACGACGCCAGCCGCCACGTCACCTTGGGATTGGAGTGGGCTATTGCGGGCGCCGCCAGCGTGGCCGTCGCCGCTGCGGCACCGACGCCGGTGACACCGGCCTTGCGAATGAATGAACGACGATCCATGAAGTTCCTCCCTTTTGGATCAACAGACCGACGTACGGGAAATCCTCGGTTTCCGTGTCGGTTCGTTCGAGACAATACACAGGCAAGAAGTCGAGTCCAGCACGCCGGCCCGATTTGACAGCGAAGCCCAGCTGCCCTGCAACTATAGTCTAACAGGCCGTTTCGTGGCCCATGCGACACGCTGAAACTTGGCATGGAAAAATAACCAGGGATCGCCTATTTTAGAGGCAGGACATCCCTTGCCCAGATGGAACACAGAGCCAAAATGCATCAGCCGCTCGTCGCCATATCGACCGACGTCCGTCAGTTCGACAACTACACTTGGCATGCCGCCCCGCAGCAATATCTGGAAGCGGCGATCACCGGCGCCGGCGTGTTCCCGCTGCTGGTGCCATCGTTTGGCGACCGGCTCGACTTCGACGAACTTCTGTCGTCAGTCGACGGCGTCATGGTCACCGGCTCGAAATCCAATGTGCATCCATCGCTCTATGGCGGCGATGCCTGCGAAGCCAATGGCCCCTATGACCCGGCGCGCGACGCCACGACGCTGCCGCTGATTCGCCGGGCGATCGAACGCGGCGTGCCGCTGCTCGCCATCTGCCGCGGCATCCAGGAATTGAACGTGGCGCTCGGCGGCACGCTGGGCACCGAGATCCAGGAGCGCGAAGGTTCGCTCGACCACCGCGCGCCGGTGAGCGACAAACAGGACGAACGCTTCGCCATCCACCAGACCATTTCGATCAAGCCAGGCAGTTGTCTGGCCGGCGTGTTCGGTGCCGGCGACATCAAGGTCAATTCGTTGCACCGCCAGGCGATCGACCGGCTCGGCTCGAAGCTGCAGATCGAGGCAGTCGCCAGCGACGGCACGGTCGAGGCGGTTTCGGTGCGCGACTCCCGCGCCTTCGCCGTCGGCGTGCAGTGGCATCCGGGATATTGGGTCAAGTCGGGCAGCAAATCGGTGAAAATATTCCGGGCCTTCGGCGATGCGGTTCGGCTGCACGCCGCAGCGAAGGCTGGCGCGCGGGCCGCAGCGGAATAATCAGTCGCCGGATTTCTTATCACCGGTGGCCGCCAGCGACAGCAGCGGCAGCGCCGGGGCATAGGATTCGTAGCCGTCGCCGTCGGCAGCCGCGAAGGTAACTATCGGATCGACGCCGTTGGCGCTGAAGGCGACCGTGCCGTCGTTTTGCTCGCGCCAGAACTTCGCCTGCTCTATGCCCGGCAAGAGCCGGCGGCATTTCGGAGCAACGGTGAGCAGCGACAACCCGTCCGAAATTTCGGCCCCGCGGCTGACCGCACAGGCCGCCTCATCGCCATTGGCGACCAGCCTGTAGCTGTTGGACGGGGCGGCCTCGTTGGCCACGCTTTCCCCGCTGCCTAGATGAAACAGCTGAACGCCGCCAAACAGCGCTGTGACAGCGATCAATGCGGAAAGTGCTTTCATCTTCTTCATCCACGCACACGGACAGGATGGAGAATGATTCCAAAGGGTTAAGCTGACGTTAATAAGTGTGGCGGCGCCACTCCTGATATCAACGGATGTCGAGGACGAAACCGTCGGACTATTGCGGGACTGCCAACGAATAGCGATCTGAAAGGAGCTTGAAGAGCCACTCCCGCTCGACATCGGTGGCGGCTGAGGCAAGTTGGACCCTCTGGGCACCCGCGTCGACTGTCAGGCGGTTGCACGTATCGCCCTCGCGTAGTTTCAGCGATTTGAGCTGCGTCCGGTCGATTTTGAGTTCGGTTCGTTTCGGCAATAGAGAGGGCCATACAGGGAAGGACCTGGAGCTAGGCATCTTGAAGGGCGGTACTCCCGGATCATAGACGAGCCCAGCGACCTCCAGCTTCATCATTTCAGGCGCGGATCTCTGGAAAACGCGGCGAACCGTCAGCACCGCAAAGAGGCCCCCGATCGTCCAGGCACAAAGCCAGAATACGAGAAATGCCGTTCCGCCTCCAACCGGCATCGTCATGATCTGGTGGGCGGCGAAAATCTCTCCGAAAGCCCAGCCGCCAAGCCAGAAAAGCATGAATACGCCTGCCATATAGGTGGCGGCGGGCGGTTTTGGGTAAGGGATCGAAACGACCTGCTCCCGGCCACTGGTTGCGACCGAGATGGTGGAGTTTTCGGGCAGCTTCACAGCCATCGGATTGCCCTTTGGCTAGCCTCGAGCCTTCACACTCACCGTCTCCGGTACCGGCGTCAGCGGCCGGCGCTCGGTGAACCAGGACACCAGATTGTCGACGCACAGATCCGCCATGGCGCGGCGTGTATGGTCCGAGGCCGAACCGACATGCGGCAACAGCGAGGTGTTCGGCGCGTCGAGCAGCGCCTTGGGCACGTTCGGTTCGTCGGCAAAGACATCTAGGCCGGCAGCGGCGATGGTGCCGTTGGCGAGCGCTGCCGCAAGCGCTGCCTCATCGACCGTGCTGCCGCGGCCGATGTTGACGAAGATACCGTTGGTGCCGAGCGCCGACAGGATTTCGGCGTTGACCGCCTTCTCCGTCGAGGCGCCGCCCGGCGCCACCGAAATCAGCGTATCGACTGCTTCGGCAAGACCTTTCAGGGTCGGGTGGTACTGATAGGAAAGGCCTTCGACATGGCGCCGGTTGTGGTAGGCGACCGGCAAGCCAAAGGCTTCCAGACGCCGGGCGATGGCCTGCCCAATGCGACCCATGCCAAAGATACCGACGTTGCGCCCGCGCAAGGTTAGCCGGCTCAGCGGATAGTTGCCCTTGCGCACCCAGCTGCCGTCGCGCAGCCAGGTTTCGGCGCGCGGCAGGTCGCGGACAGTGTTGATCAGCAGCCCGATGGCGGTGTCGGCGACCTCCTCGGTCAACACGTCAGGCGTGTTGGTGACCATGATGTTTTTTGCGGCCGCATGGCCGACATCGACCGAATCATAACCGACGCCGAACGAGGCGATGAGTTCGAGATTGGGCAGTGCATCCATCATCGCCGCGTTGATGCCGGCGAACGAAGCGATGCCACGCACATTGCTGCGCATCTCGTCGGTGACCAGAGACGGATCGGCGCGTTCGACTGTGACGCGCCTGAATGTGTGGTTGATGCGGTCGACCGCGTGGTCGTTGAAATCGCCCGGCACCAGAATGGTGACGGTCTGCAGTTGTTCGGCCTTGGTCATGCACGCTCCACCGGCTTGCCGGTCGACTGACGCACATGCAGTTCCGGCTTGATCAATTCCTGCGAGGGTCGCACCGTCTGCCCGTTGAGCTTGTCGAGCAGCGCGCTGGCGGCGCGGCGGCCAACCTCGCGCTGGCCGTTCCAGACGGTGGTCAGCGCCGGCGTCGCGATCGCCGCCTCTTCGAGGTCGTCATAGCCGGTAACGGAGATGTCGACGCCCGGCACCAGGCCGGCGCGGGCAATGCCGTTCATCAGGCCGATGGCGACAAGGTCGTTCCAGCAGCAGGCAGCGGTCGGCCTGTCCTTCAGCGCCAGGAACTGTCCGGCGGCCTCGAAACCGGCTTGCTTGGTGCGCGGGCCGGCAATGCGCCAGGACGGCCTGACTTCCAGTCCGGCCGCGTCCATCGCGTTGACATAACCCTGATAGCGGTCGCGGCCGGTCGAGGTCTGGTCGGTGCCACCGATCATGGCGATGCGCTTGTGGCCGAGCGAGATCAGATGGTTGGTGGCAAGCCCGGTGCCATAGGCATCGTCGCCGCGAAAGACCGGCACGTCGGCGCCCTCGACGGTGCGCGCGATCAACACCGCCGGCAGGCCGTTCTCCTCGGCCATCACGATGTCGGAAGCTGGTGTGCCGATGGCCGGCGACATGATGACGCCGTCGGCGCCAAGCTGCAAAAGCGTGTCGATGAAAGTGCGCTGCTTTTCGAGCTGATCATAGTGGTTGGACAGGATGAAGGTCTGCCGGCTGCGGTCGAGCTCGCTTTCGATCGAGCGCAGGATCTCGGCGAAGAACGGGTTCATGATGTCATGGACGACGACGCCGACAATGCCCGAACGCGAGGTGCGCAGGCTGGCGGCGCGTCGGTTGTAGATATAGCCGATGGCGCGGGCATGTTCCTTGATGCGGTCGCGGGTGGCCCCGGCAACCAGAGGGCTGTCGCGCAGCGCCAGCGAGACCGTGGCCGTGGACACGCCGAGCGCATCCGCGATCGTCGAAAGCTTGATTTTCTGTGCCAGCGCCTTGCGCTCCCCGGACCTGAATTTCCAGACCTAAACTGTTTAAAGGCGGCGTTATGCCACCGATCGGGGGCAAATCAAAGTTTTTTTGCCAGCGCTTCGGCCTCGACATCGGAGGCCGCGCGGCTCTGCAGCCGAAGCCGGTGCTCACGATGGACGATGTAGAGGCCGCTGGCGACTATGATGGCGGCGCCGACCAGCGTCCAGCGGTCGGGAAACTGCTTGAAGACGATCCAGCCGGAAATGATCATCCATACCATCTGCGAATAGGGATAGGGCGCCAATGCCGTGGTTGTCGCCAGCCGGTAGGCCTGGACCAGCAGCCAGTGGCCGACGCCGCCGAACACGCCGAGCATGAGCAGCACGAACCAGTGCCAGCCGTCATGCGGCAGCGAAAACGAAAATGGCAGCAAGGGCAACAGCAGCAGCGCCGGCGCCAGCGCCGAGAACAGGATGAGGCTTTCCGACGTCTCGGTCGCCGACATGCGGCGCGTCATGATGACGTAGAAGCAGTTCGACAGCATCGAGCCGAGAGCGAAAAGATGCCCGATGCCGAAAACGCCGACGCCCGGCCGGGTGATGATGAGGACACCGGCGAAGGCCGCCAGGATCGCCAGCCAGCGCCGCCAGCCTGCCCACTCGCCAAGCAGCGGACCGGCCAGCGCCGTGATTACCATCGGCCCGAAGAAATAGATCGAGGTGGTCTCGGCCAGTTGCAGGGAGCGCAGCGCCAGGACGTTGAATATGGTCGAGCCGAACAGGAACAGGCCGCGCAGGACATGTGCCGGCAGGTTGACCGGGCGGAACCGCACCGGTTGGCGCCAGCCGCGCAGCAGCGTGCCGACCAGCACCACATGCACGGCAAAGCGCACCCAGGCAACGATCAGCACGGAAACGCCGGCAAGGACGAGGTATTTGCTTGAGGTGTCGAGGAAGGTGAAGAAGACGTAGGTGGAAAGCATGCACAGGATCGCCACCGGGGGCGTTGCGCTTTCTGGATGTCTTTGGGGAGCACTCACTTGCAGGCCGGGTGGGAAGCTGGGCTGAAGCCCACCTTTGCGGGAATTGCCGGCTCCCGGCAAGCCAATTGTCGCCTGCCGCCACACCAAAGCCGGCTGGCATAACAAGAGCCCAGGCGGGTTTGGTCCATGCTTCGGAAAACTAGGCGTGCATGCGGGCGCCCTTGGTGATCTTGTCGACCAGCTTCTTCTCGGCGCGTATCGCAATACCGACCACCTTGGCGTCTTCAGGCGCGAATTCGGCGAAGACGGCACGGTTGGCCGCGTCAAAGCCGGTCGCGAACATCTCCTCGACATAGAGCGAGGTGGTCACGCCGCGCTCCAGCGTGCGCCGGTGGATGGTGCCCAACGTTGCCTGGTCGGCGGACAGCACGATGACGGGCTGGATCGACAGCGGGTTGTAGAGATTGCCGGCGCGGTCGCGATAGGGCCCGCCGATGATGTCCGGAAACTGGGCCACGATGCCGCTGGTCAGAAAGGCCGTGACGTTGAGTTTCTGCCAGACCGGCAGATCTTCCCTGAGCACGATTGCAAATTTCGTATCGAACATGAGACATTGGCCATTCGAGCTTGTGCCCCAATGCGAGGCTGAAGGAGACGATGTCGCACGATCTAGACAGCCAGGCCTTCAGGGGTCTTGGACGTTTGTGCGTTGATGCTGCGGAGAACTGCATCATCTCCGCCCCCGACCCCACCGGCATGGAGCGGATCGAGGCGCGCTTCCATGGCAGCGCGTTCGACCTGCATCGCCACGATACCTATTCGATCGGGGTGACGCTGCACGGGGTGCAGACGTTTCGCTATCTCGGTGCTACGCGCCACAGCCTGCCCGGCCAGATCATCGTGCTGCATCCCGACGAGCTGCACGACGGCGGCGCCGGGACCGAGGACGGCCTGCGCTACCGAATGCTCTACCTGGAGCCGTCGCTGATGCTCGGCTGCCTTGGCGGCGCGTCGCTGCCTTTTGTCAGGGATGGCGTGGTGACGGACACCGCCTTCTGCGCGACGCTGCTTTCGGCGCTGGGACCGCTCGAGCAGGAACTCGACGAGTTGTTCGTCGACGACTTCCTGACGCAACTGATGCAAAGCCTGACACGGCATGCCGGCCAACCGGCGAAGCCGATTACCAAGACAGCGTGGCGGGCGGCGACACTGGCGCGCGACTATCTCACGGAAAACCTGACACGGCCGGTGCGTTCCGGCGAACTGGAAGCGATAACCGGGCTCGACCGCTATGCCTTGTCACGGCATTTCCGCGCCGCTTTCTCGACCAGTCCGCATCGCTTCCTGGTGATGCGCCGGCTTCAGTGCGCGCGGCGGATGATCGCCGCCGGCGAGCCATTGGCGCAGATCGCTATCGAAGCCGGCTTCAGCGACCAGAGCCATTTTATCAGGCAATTCAAGAAGGCGTTCGGCATGACGCCGGGGCGCTGGTCGTCGCTGGTCCATGGATCCACCGCAAAGGCGGCCTGATCGCCTGCCGCGACGATCGGCTGATCAGTCGTCCGACTCTGCGTCGTCGTCGATGAGCACCAGTTCCTCGTTCGAGAGGTTGGCCTCGATGCGGGCAAGCAGCTTGAACAGCGCCTTCTGGTCCTTCTTGTCGAGGCCCTTCAGCGCCTGCTTCTCGGTCTTCTTCACCGATTTCTCGATGGCGTGGATGATGTCGCGGCCGGTGTCGGTGAGGAAGATATCT
>NZ_RZRQ01000171.1:0-2247 GCF_003997785.1 Mesorhizobium sp. M7D.F.Ca.US.004.01.2.1
TTCCAGCACCTTGCCGCCATGCGCAAGGCGCTCGATGCGCACACCAAGGCGGATCGTCCGACGGTTGCCGCAATTGTCGAGCGCATCGGTCCGATGCGCAACAAGGTGGCGACGGAAAACACCGCCGAGACCAGTGAAGCCCGCCGCGAGCGCCGCCGCAGCCGCGCCTGACCTTATCAGTCTTCGATTATTCGCTGTTGTCGGCGTAGCTCGACTGCGCCGACTTGAAGTCGACCACATTGTCGCCGCTCATCGTCATCAGCGCGCCGGATGAAACCGGATCGGTTATCTGCTCCAGCATGATGCGGAAGCGGTCGTTGGTCAGCGCCGACATGGCGGTGTTGCGGGCAGCGGTGACATTGTCGCTGATACGCCTGGATTCCGCCGACGGTGCCGACGAAGCGGCTGGCCCTTGAGCTGGAAGGTCTCGTGCCGGCAGTATCGAGTTGGCGATAGTCCTGATCTGCAATTTCGGCTCCCTCAAGCCCAGTACACCTGTCCCGTGTAGCAAGAGGGAGTTGCGATCCGGTACCGGAAATGCCGTGCAATTTAACGACCCGGAAAATTCTCCGAAAAAAAGGCCGGCAAGGTTTCCCTCGCCGGCCTGCCTCACCCGCCCGTTGGTCGGTTTCCCGTATCAGAACGATCCCATCTGAAAGAAACCGGCCGTCATCACCACTACCGGTTACCGCCCAGCGCCGAGGCAAGGCGCACAAGCGAGAGGAACTCGGACCTGTACCCAAACGGGTCGGCTCCTCGAGCGGCAGTGGCAATCTCCATGATCTTGTCGTAACCGAACTTCGCGGTCGCATCCTCGTCGCGCAGCTTCTGGCCGAAGGCAGCAACGGCGACGGAGAAACGCTGGTCGGTGCTGGCCTGGTCGAAGGACGAAATCTCGTTGGCCGAGGTCACCGGCGTGGTGATCAGCTTCGAGACGTCTTCATTCGGCAGCTTGTAGCGGATCTTGACGAAGGCATATTCGTCCGCATTGGCGACGCCGCCATTGTCCACCGACGCCTGGCCATAACGCAGCGGATCGATCTGCTCGCCACCGCTGCCCTTGGGCGTGATCTCGTAGATCGCGGTGACCGAGTGGCCCGAACCGATATCGCCGGCATCGACGCGGTCATTGTTGAAATCCTCGCGGTTGAGCGCCCGGGTCTCGTAGCCGATCAGGCGATATTCCGAGACCTTGTTCGGGTTGAACTCGACCTGGATCTTCACGTCCTTGGCGATGGTGAACAGTGTCGAGGAGGCATCCTCGACCAGCACCTTTTCAGCTTCGGCCAGCGTGTCGATATAGGCGGCGGTGCCGTTGCCGTTCTGAGCGATGGTCTGCATCATCTGGTCGTTCAGATTGCCGCGGCCGAAGCCGAACACCGACAGGAAGACACCGGTCTTGCGCTCCTTTTCGATCAGCCGCTTCAGATCATCATCGTCGCTCTGGCCGACATTGAAGTCGCCGTCAGTGGCAAGCATCACCCGGTTGACGCCATCCTTGACGAAGGATTTTTGCGCCAGCCTGTAGGCTTCCTTGATGCCCGCCTCGCCGGCTGTGCTGCCGCCAGGCGTCAAATTGTCGATGGCACTGAGGATCTTGTCCTTTTCGGACGCCTTGGTCGGCTCCAGGACTGTGCCGGCGTCACCCGCATAGGTGACGATCGAGATGGTGTCGTCCGCCTTCAGCTTGCTGACCAGCAGCCGGAAAGCCGATTTGAGCAGCGGCAGCTTGTCCGGCTCGTCCATCGAGCCCGAGACATCGATCAGGAAGACCAGATTGGCCTTCGGCTGCTCGGTCGGCTTGACGTCAAACCCCTTGATGGCGACGTGCATCAGCCTGGTCTGCGTGTTCCAAGGCGTTGGCATCACGCTGACGGTCGAGTTGAACGGCGTCGAGGCCGACTCCGGGCCCTTCCAGTCATAGGGGAAGTAGTTGATCATCTCCTCGACGCGCACCGTATCGGCCTGCGGCAAGGTGCCCTGCTTCAGCGAGCTGCGCACAAAGGAATAGGAGGCCGTGTCGACGTCGATCGAGAAGGTCGAGACCGGATCCTCGAGTGCCGCATGCACCGGATTGGTCTTGAAATCCTCGACGCGGTCGCGGTTTTCCTCCTGCGGCTGCATCTGGTCGGCCGGCAAGGTCGACGGCGGCTGCACCATCAGCTTGGACTCGGCCGGCATGCGGGCGGCCCGAGAGGTGCTGGGCGCGCTTATGGAGCCGTCCAGCGCAAACTCGCCCGTCGGAGC
>NZ_RZRQ01000171.1:2257-12885 GCF_003997785.1 Mesorhizobium sp. M7D.F.Ca.US.004.01.2.1
CGGCAGCATCCTGGCGGGGAGCGCCCGTCGCCGATTCCTGCTGTGCCGTACCGCCAGCAATGGTCGATTCGGATTTCGGCCGCGAGGCCGGCGCCACAAGCGCATCGATGGCGTCGCGGCTTTCCACATCCGCGTCGGCCTTCTTGTCCTTCTCCAACCCGGTCGGAGCTTGCTTCGGCTCAGCCGGCTTCAGGGTCGCCGGCTTGTCGGCCAGCGTCTCGCTGATCTTCTCGTCGCCGCCGAATTTGGGCGGCTGTTCCCTCAGCAGATGGAAGGTGGCGTATCCGGCGATCGGCAGGGCGACGAGCCCGGCAAGGGCCGGCGTGGCAATGAGTTTCTTTTGCATGATCTCGCTCCAGAGCTTTTGTGCTCGCTCTGTGAGACGAAGCCCGCTAAGCGATCCTTGGGTGACAGCAGAAATATTTTCCTGATCGTAGGCGCGCAGGGCGACTTCGAAAGCACGCGCCTTGGCGTCCCGGGCGGGCGCCGGCACTGCGGCATCGCGCAATCTCTTGAGTTCGTTGTCGTCGACCATGGTCACACTTCCCCGGCCGAGCGCATCAGCGTCTTCAGCCGTTTCTTCGCTTCATGGATGTGCCAGGAAACCGTCGTCTCCGAGATCGCCATCGCCTCGGCGGCGGCCGCGTGGCTCAGGCCCTCGCCGTAGACCAGCAGCACCGCGTCGCGCTGCTTGTCGGGCAATTGCCGAACCGCCGCCCACAGCGCCTCGGCCGGGTCTTCCGGTTCGGCTGACGCCTCGCCCGAGATCAGCGCATGAACGCCATAAGCCTCGGTCTTGACGGTCTCGCGCGCGGTCTTGCGCATCATATCGCGCGCCGCATTCATCGTCACGGAATAGAGCCATGTTGTGAAAGCGCCGCCGCCGCGATAGTCGCGGATCGCCTTGCCTAACCGCACACAGACTTCCTGGGCGATGTCTTCGGCATCGGCCTTCCGGCCGCACCAGCGATAGGCGGCGCGATAGACGAAGTCGTAGTGACGCTCCAGCAATGTGCTGAAGGCCCCCCTGTCTCCGCCCTTCGCCCGTCCGATCAGTTCGGCGTCGGAGGCTTCGCTTTCATCCAGCATCATCGCCATCATTTGCCTGTTGGACGAAGGCTAATGGCTAATCCTTGGGACAATGGGAAGATTTTTTTGAAAACGGCCGGATCGTGACCACCCACGCTCCCGCTTGACACATACATATCTCGGCGGTTATACGTCAATCAATAGCCACCGGGTTATCGATCCCAAATGACCAACGCTCACGATGTCCTGTTCAGAACGCTCTCCGATCCGACGCGTCGCGCGATCTTCGAGCGCCTGTGCCGGCAAGGCGAGCAGACGGTTGGCGCTTTGACAGCTCAGTCGGGTGTCTCGCAGCCAGCGGTGTCGAAGCATCTCGGCGTGCTCCGGCAGGCCGGACTGGTGCGCGACCGCCATGAGGGACGGCAGACCCATTATAGCGCCCAGCTCGCAGCGCTTTCTCCCCTGACCGACTGGACGAACCAGATGAACGCGTTCTGGCAAAGCCGGTTCGACGACCTCGAGAATTTGCTCAAAAGAATGGACCAATGATCAACACTGCGACCGAAACGCGCTCCGTCATCGTCGAACGTGAAATCCCCTATCCGCCGGAGAAGATCTGGCGTGCCCTCACCCAACCGCATCTGATCGAGGAGTGGCTGATGAAGAACAACTTCAAGCCAGTCGTGGACCACCGTTTCAATCTCAGCGCGGACTGGGGCGGCGTCGACTGCCAGGTCCAGACGGTCGAGCCCAACAAGATACTGTCCTACACCTGGGACACCAAGGATCTCGAGAGCGTCGTCACCTGGACGCTCACCGCTACGAGCACGGGAACCCATCTGCGCATGGAGCAGACGGGCTTCCGGCCGGATCAACAGCCATATTTCCGCGGCGCCACGGTCGGCTGGCAAAGGTTCCTTACTGCCCTGGAGGACGTCCTGGCGCGGCTGGATTGAAACCGCCGGCAAGCGGATTGCTGGTCCGCTTCGGCTCTTTTTGACGGGAGGTGCCATTGGACTGGAACAAGTGGATCCGGCAAATTCATCGCTGGCTGTCGATCATCTTTACGCTGACCGTCATCGCCAACTTCGCCACCATGGCATTTGGGCAGCCTCCCGCCTGGGTGGTCTACTCGCCGCTCTTGCCGCTCTTCCTGCTGCTGTTCAGCGGCCTTTACATGTTCGTGCTGCCCTATGCCGCCAAGGGGCGCGGCGCGCAGCGTGCCGGCGGATAGGAGTGGGCAGAATGGCCAAGGCGCAGGGACAATCGACCACGGCCAAGGCTGCGCCGGTCCTGCTTTCGGGCGGCAACCCGCAAATCGCCAAGGGCGACGGCGACGCCCTGGTGCAGGCCTACATCGCTGCAATGCCGGGCCGGAAGCGTGGTCTCGGCGAGCGTCTCGACGCGCTCACCGTGCGCAACGTGCCTGACGTTCGCAAGGCCGTGCGATGGAACTCGCCATTCTACGGCATCGAGGGTCAAGGCTGGTTCGTGTCGTTTCATGTCTTCACCCACTACGTGAAGGTAACCTTCTTCAGAGGCATGTCGTTGCAGCCGATTCCACCCGGCGGCACGGCGAAAAGCAAGGACGTTCGCTGGATCGACATCCGCGAAGACGATGCGTTCGACGAGGCGCAAATGGCGGACTGGATCAAGCAGGCCGCTGCCCTGCCCGGCTGGATTCCGTAGCGGTCACAGAGGCAAGAATACGACAGAGGAGAAAGTGCGATGAAGATCAAGCTAACCAGCGTGTATGTGGACAACCAGGAAAACGCGCTGCGCTTCTACACCGACGTGCTGGGCTTCACCAAGAAGGCCGATTTCAGCAACGGGCCCTATCGCTGGCTGACCGTGGCCTCAGCTGAAGAGCCTGATGGAACGGAGCTGCAGCTCGCGCTCAACGACAACCCGGCCGCCAAAGCCTATCAGGAAGCCATCTTCAAGCAGGGTCAGCCCGCGGTCATGTTCTTCACCGACGACGTCAAGGGCGACTATGAGCGCATCAAGGCGAAGGGTGGCGCGTTTATCAAGCCGCCGACCGAGGTGACCGGTTCGACCATCGCCCAGCTGAACGACAGCTGCGGCAACCTCGTTCAGATCACCCAGCTGGCGCGCTGGTAACGGGCGGCGGTTGAAACGCGTCGAGGCATAGGAAGGCACCCAATGAACCCATCCGAACAGATCGACCAGCTGATCGCCGGCCTCACGGACTGGCGCGCCGAGATGCTCGCTGGCATCCGCAAGACCATCCTTGCAGCCGACCCGGACATCGTCGAGGAGTGGAAGTGGATGGGCAGCCCGGTATGGTGCCTCGACGGGAACATCGTGGTCGGCAACGCCCACAAGGACAAGGTGAAGCTCACCTTTTCCCACGGCGCGAGCCTGCCGGACCCCGACAAGCTGTTCAACAACGGTTTTGGCGGCAAGGTGTGGCGGGCAATCGATATCCTTGAGGGCGATAAGCTCGATGAGCGTGCCCTGAAAGACCTCGTCCGTGCCGCGATCGACTACAACCAGGCCAAAAAGAAGAAGAAAGCGCCGGCGGTTACTCGGGCGAAGGCGCAGAAGTAAGACTATGAAGCTGGTCGTGGATCGGCGCTTTCGACCCTAAGCCGCCTGCCCCGCCACCCAGCCCGACGACCACGCCCACTGGAAATTATAGCCACCCAGCCAACCCGTGACATCGACGGCTTCGCCTATGAAGAACAGGCCCGGCACGGATTTCGCCTGCATCGTTTTCTGCTCCAATCCGTTGGTGTCGACCCCGCCCAGTGTCACTTCGGCGGTGCGGTAGCCCTCTGAACCGGCAGGCTTGATGCGCCAGTCATTGACCGCAGCGGCGACGGTTTTGATCTGGGCATCGGAAAGATCGGCAAGGTTGCCGTCGATCCCGGTTCGCTCGGCTATCGACTGCGCCAGCCGCTTCGGGAGATGATTTGCCAGCACGGTCTGCACCGCTTGCCGTCCATTTCCGCGCTTGGCGATACGAATGATTTCCGCCACATCAACTCCCGGCAGCATGGCAATGCGGATTTCATCCCCCTCGCGCCAATAGGAAGAGATCTGCAGGATGGACGGTCCGCTGACACCGCGATGCGTGAACAGCATCGCTTCGGAAAACCGCGTCTTGCCGCAGGCGACTTCCGCGTCCACGGCGTTGCCGGCCAGGGGCGCCAGGCGCTCGAGCGTGTTTGCATCGAAGGTCAGTGGCACCAGCGCCGGCCGCGTTTCGACAACGGCAAGGCCGAACCGTTCGGCAAGCTCATAGCCGAAGCCGGTCGCCCCCATCTTGGGGATCGACTTGCCGCCGCAGGCCACGACAACGGACTGGCAAGTGACCGTGCCCGTGGAGAGGATGAGCACAAACCCCTCCTCGGTCTTGCGGACATCCTCAACCCTGGTCGACAGTGCCAGCTCCACGCCCCTGTCCTGCATTTCCGAGATCAGCATGTCGATGATCTGGCGTGCGGAGCCATCGCAGAACAGCTGCCCCAGTGTCTTTTCGTGATAGGCGATGCGGTGGCGTTCGACGAGCGCAATGAAATCGCGCTGCGTATAGCGGCTGAGCGCCGAGATGCAGAAATGGGGATTGTCCGAGAGAAAGTTCTTCGGGCTGGCATGGATGTTGGTGAAATTGCACCGGCCGCCGCCGGAGATGCGGATTTTTTCGCCGGGCATTGCCGCATGATCGAGGATCAGCACCGAACGGCCGCGCTTGGCCGCTTCCACGGCGCACATCATTCCGGCGGCACCCGCGCCGATGATCACGACATCATAGGATTGCATCAGGCTATTCGTTCCCGCTCGACCCGCTAATCCGGGGCCGCGCCATTAGTGCTGCCTGATAGCGCGAACGGGACGAGCAGCCAACAGGCAAGAACAGCCGCGGAAAGGCTTAGATCAGGGTCTCGGCGAACAGCGTCGTCAATCGCTTCCAGTGGCGTTCCGCACCCGCGGCATTGAAAACGCTATGATCGGGTACGCACCAGCCATGCGCCATACCGGCATAGTTCTCGATGACATGGTCGACTTCCGCAACCCGCAGCGCCTCGGCCAGTCGCGCGGACTGTTCCGGCGGGAAACTTCTGTCGACGCCGGATGTGCCGACATAGACACGCGCCTTGATGGAGGCCGCCTTGCGATGCGGGCTGTCGGCGGCGTCGCTGGCCAGATTGCCGCCATGGAAGCTCGCGGCCGCCTCTATCCTGTCGGGATAGGTTGCGGCGGCATTCAGTGCCCGGCCGCCACCCATGCAGTAACCAACGGTGCCGACCGGTCCGGTGACGCCCTCGGCAGCAAGTGCATCGAGGAATGCACCGCTGTCGCTGATAGTCATATCCTGCGAGGTGCCTGTGACCAGCGCCATCAGCGCCGCCTTGGTCTTTTCCTCGACGAAGGCGGTCTTGGCGTCGAACGGCCCGTAAGGCGCATTGCGGTAGAACAGGTCGGGCACCAGCACCGCATAACCTTCATTCGCCAGCCGCTCAGCCATGCTGCTGAGCGCCGGCCGCGGACCGAAAGCATCCTGATAAAGAATGACGCCAGCCTTGGCCGGAGATGCGTTTGCCGAGCGGAAAAGCCCTGCTTTGGCAACGCCATCCCTGGTCTTGATCTGAAGGTCCTGCTTCGTCATCGCCCGCTCCGTTCGATTGATGCGCGATACATATCCGGCCAAGCCGATACGGCAAGGCGTTCCCTGAACGCGGCAGTCAACATTTCGTGCAGGATTGCGTGACGCGTTATCGGTCGTCGGCGCGCACGGTCCGTGCGCCCACATGCAGCGCGTGGCCGGCGCCGAACCCCATGATGGCGGCGCCAAGCCCGAGCGCTACAAACAGGAGGGCCGACGCCGAAAAACTGCCGGTCCAGCCACGGATCAACCCCACCAGCAGCGGGCCGAAGGCCGCCAGAACATAGCCCACACCTTGCGCCATGCCCGAAAGATGCGCCGCCACATGCGAATCCGGCGAACGCAGCACGATCAGGCTCATGGCAGCCGCGATCAGGCCGCCCTGCCCGATGCCTTGCAGGACCGCCCAGAACAGCACGGTCGAGGTCGGAGCGAAAAGAATGCCGAGCAGCGCAATCACCGCTGTGGCAACGAGCGCCACATTGATGCCGCGCTGGTCTTTCAGCCGCATCGCAAAGGACGGCACGGCAAGGCACGTGATGACCTGCGCCATCACCGATACCGAAACCATGGCGCCGGCGGTGGCCGCGTCGAAACCGCGCTCGCGCAGGATCGGCGCCAGCCAGCCGAAGATGCAATAGGCAAGCGCTGACTGCAGCCCCATGAACAGCGTCACCTGCCACGCCAAGCGATCGCGCCAAAGCCCGACGACGCGAAACCCTTGATGGCTGACCTGCTGTCGGCTGCCGAGCGCCTGCGGAATCCATATCAACAGCACGACCAGCGTCGGCACCGCCCAGGCAGCGAGCGCTCCCGACCATGAACCCGTGACCAAATGCTCGATCGGCAGTGTGAAACCCGCGGCGGCGGCCGAACCGGCGCAGAGCGCCATGGTGTAGAGCCCGGTCATGACGGCGGCCCTGTCGGCAAAATCACGCTTCACCAGGCCCGGCAGCAGGACGTTGCCGATGGCTATGGCACCGCCGGCAAGGAAGGTGGCGACAAACAGCAAGGGAACCGATTCGAACCAGCGCAGCCCGGTGCCCAGCACCAGCAAGGTGAGCGCGCCGAGCAGCGTGCGTTCAGCCCCATAGCGTTGGGCAAGTTTTGGCGCGAAGGGCGCAAACAGACCCAGGCACAAAACGGGCAGCGTCGTCAGCAGGCTGGCGCCGGTCGTTGAAAGACCGGTTGCCTGCATCACTTCCGGCAACAGCACCGACAGGCTGGAAAACAGCGGCCGCAGGCAGAAGGCGATCAGCACAAGGCTCGCGCCAAGCACAATACGTGCTGCACGGCTGCGCAGTTCAGGCGGCTGCGGTGCGGGCAGGCTGTCGACTTCCGCATCGATGAGCTCCAGCCCCTTGATGGCCTCGGATTGCGGCTTCGGGTCAGGCTGACGAAAACTCTGGTTCATTGCGAAAGCAGTCTTTCAAGTTGGGTAAGCACCGGCGCCATGAAGGCGCGGACGGCGGCAACCGCGCGCTCGGGATCGCTAGCGGCAATGGCCTCGACGATTGCCGCATGCGCCTGCTGGTCCGGTTCGGGCAGATTGCCGTCGAGCGTGGCGTGGATGGTCTCGGTGATGGCGGCGGTGAAGAAGTCGTAGAGCTCCATCATCGCCCTGTTGCCGGACGCGGCAACGACGGACTTGTGGAAAGCAAGGTCGCGGCGGATGAAGGCATCGCTTCCGCCGTCCGCGACGGTGCCGCGCTCGGCAAGCAGTTGGCGCATCCCTTCGAGATCGGCTGGCGTGTGGCGCAAGGCGGCGAGCCGTGCCGCCTCCAGGTCCAGCGCTGCCCGTGCCTCCCACTGATCGCGTAGGCCGCTGCGCTTGACCCGGTCGAGCGCGGCAGAGGTATCGACGGCAGAGCGCACATAAGTGCCCGAACCCTGGCGCGTATCGAGCAACCCTTGCGAGACCAGCACCCGCACCGCTTCACGCACCGTGCCACGGCTGACCGACAAAAGGTCGGTCAGGGCTGCCTCATTGGGAATACGCTCGCCGACGCCCCAGCGGCCGCTGACGATCTCGGCACGCAGGCTTTCGGCGGCGCTGTCGGTAAGATTGGTTCTGGTGGCGGGTTGCATCGAGCCTATTCATCAAGTCATCTGATGACTTGATGAATAGGCTCGCTTCTGTCGATCGTCAAGGCGCTCTTTTGGAACCCACAGTCACGCACCGATGCAAAACCCGTAAGGCAGGTTTCGATCAGCCGGCCACCGCCGCAAAGCTTGCCATGTGAAACGCCTGGACCTCCGGCGGATAGCGATAGGCCGTGCCATAGGGACAGGCATTGCGGTCGAGGCAGCCGCTGCTGCGGCACGGTTCGCCATTCGCTCCCCGCACCTGCGCCAGACAGGATTGATGGGCGAATCCTTGCCCGGAATAGGCGTCGACCGGGCACGATTTCAGGCAGGGTTTCTCGACACAGCTATCGCAAAGATGGGGCGCTGCCTCAGCGGCTTGAACCGAAAGCTCGTCGTCGAACAGCAGCGCACCGCGATAGGCATGCCAGAACCCGTATCGCGGATGCATGAGGATACCGAGCGGTGACGGCCTCAACCCCTCCGCCCGCATCGCCCATTGCTGGAACGGCAGATATGGCCTGTCGGAAGGCGAAACGGCCCGCGCTCCGAACGTCTCCGCCACCGCGCCGATCACTTCGCGCGACCAACTGTCGAGCGGATCGGCGATGGTCCGTGGTTGCTTTTCCCGCCAGCGCAGGAAATGCGGCCAGGGTGCCGCGCCCGCCTGCCCCACCAGTAGGACGGCCGCTGCCGGCGCACCCGATGATCCCGCTGGCGGCGCATCGCCTGGCGCAAAATTGAAGCCGCCACGAAGGATAAGGCCGTTGGCAAGGAGCGCCGCAGCAATGCCGTCAATGCTGCCGGCAGGCACAATCATTCCTTCTTGACCGGATCGGAGAACGCGCTCCGCCAGACTTCCTTGTGGATGATGTTGGCGACTTTAGCCCCGCCTGATTCGGGCTCCTTTCAAGTGAAGGCGTCGGGCATCGACCCCTTCTTCTTGGCGATGAAGTCCTTCAAGGCTTCGTCGATGCTCGGATCGAGATGCGGCGCCTCGTAGCTTTCCAGCCAGCGGCGAGCGAGATCGTTTGCGCGCTGGGGTGCTGTCTTCTCGCCTTCGGCCAGCCACTGCTCGTAGGAATTGTTGTCGGCGATGTTGGAGCGGTAGAAGGCGGTCTGGAAATTAGCCTGGGTGTGGTCGCAGCCGAGATAGTGGCTGCCTGGGCCGACCTGGCGGATGGCATCCATCGCCTGGCCGTTTTCCGACAGATCGACGCCTTCGGAGAATTTCTGCGTCATGCCGAGCTGGTCGATGTCCATCATGAACTTTTCGTAGCAGGAGGCCAGCCCGCCCTCGAGCCAGCCGGCCGAATGCAGCACGAAATTGGTGCCGGCCAGAATGGTCGAGTTCAGCGTGTTGGCGCTTTCATAGGCCGCCTGCGCATCCGGGACCTTGGACGCGCAGAGCGAACCGCCGGTGCGGAACGGCAGGCCGAGGCGGCGCGCCAGCTGTGCGGCGCCATAGGAAACCAGCGACGGCTCCGGCGTGCCGAAGGTCGGTGCGCCCGACTGCATCGAGATCGACGAGGCGAAGGTGCCGAACAGCACCGGCGCGCCCGGCCGGATCAGCTGCGTGAACGAGGCGCCGGCCAGCACTTCGGCCAGAACCTGCGTCAGCGTGCCGGCCACCGTCACCGGGCTCATCGCGCCGGCAAGGATGAACGGCGTGACGATGCAGGCCTGGTTGTGGCGCGCATAGACTTTCAGCGCGCCGAGCATGGTCTCGTCGAACACCATCGGCGAGTTGGCGTTGATCAGGCTGGTCAGCACCGTGTTGTTTTCGACGAAATCGTCGCCGAACACGATCTTGGCCATGGCGACGGTGTCTTCGGCGCGCTCCGGCGCGGTCACCGAACCCATGAACGGCTTGTCGGAATATTTGATGTGGCTGTAGATCATGTCGAGGTGGCGCTTGTTGACCGGCACATCGACCGGCTCGCACACCGTGCCGCCCGAATGGTGGATCGACGGCGCCATATAGGCAAGCTTCACGAAATTCTGGAAATCCTCGATCGTCGCGTAACGCCTGACGCCATCGAGGTCACGCACGAAGGGCGGACCGTAGACCGGCGCGAAAACGGTGGCGTTGCCGCCGATCTGCACCGAGCGCTCGGAATTGCGGGCGTGCTGGGTGTAGACGGACGGCGCGGTCTTGAGCAGCGAACGGCACAGACCCTTCGGAAAGTGCACGCGCTCGCCCTTGACGTCGGCGCCGGCCTCTTTCCACAGCTGCAGCGCTTCCGCGTCATCGCGGAAGATGATGCCGATCTCCTCAAGCACCGTGTCGGTGTTCTTCTCGATCAGCGCCAGGCCTTCCTCGTCCAGCACCTCATAAACGTTGATCTTGCGCTTGATGTAGGTGAGCTGCGTGCCCGGACCGCCGCCCGAACGTGCTGCCCGCCGGGCAGCAGCCCCGCCGCTGGCGCCGCGCCCACGTCGCGCGTTTGACGCTTCCTGATCGACTGCCGCGTGTTCGCTCATGGTGGTTCTTCCCTGAATTTGTTCTTGTCTGGAATCCATAGCGGCTGCCTCTCGCCGCTTCTTGCCAGATCGTAGCCATGCACCCTATTCGAAACGGCCCGCCAGCGCCAACGCCTGTCGCAAAATCGACAAGAATTCCAAGAGAGTTACGGTCGCTTTCCTTTTGCGGGAAGTCGCAAATCAGCTATGGATACATGCCCTCAGCGGGTTAGGTATGAACGCGAATATTTTGTGCTTTGCGACATGGTCGCGATGCCGGCAGGAGCTCGATACAAATGTCCGACGACGAGATCATCCTTTCCGAACTTTCCGACGACGAGTTGGTGCAGCAGATGCACGACGATCTCTATGACGGGCTGAAGGAAGAGATCGAGGAAGGCACCAACATCCTGCTCGAGCG
>NZ_RZRQ01000172.1:0-12731 GCF_003997785.1 Mesorhizobium sp. M7D.F.Ca.US.004.01.2.1
CCCCGCCGATAATATCGGTTTCATAGCCGCACTCGAGTCGGGCGGCTTTGCGCCGACCTTCGCCACCACCCGCATGTACAAGGGCCCGGCTCCGAAGCTTGGGCCGCAGCGGCTGTTCGGCGTAACGACCCTGGAACTGGGATAGAGATCAGACGCCGCCCGAACAGGCCTCCGCCAAGCGATCCGCGGCTCTCTCAGGCGGCGGCTGTGCGCCGTCCCGGCACCGGATTGCCGGGCGGTTCGTGGCCGAGCGGCGTCACCAGCGTCAGGTCGGGATAACCATTCTCGATCAGCCTGACCGCGGCCTGCGTCACCTCGTCGTCCGGCTCCAGCATGGAGAGAAAGACCTCGGTGGCATCGCCGGCCAGACGGCTGATGCCTTGCGCGTCGGCCGGTCCGCATTCGACCACGACCAGATCATAGGCCGTTGTCAGCGACTGCATGATGATCGGCAGCCGGTCGGCGGCGCGCATGGCGCGGACCGGATCGGCGGTGCCGACCGGAATGACGTGACAGTCCGAATAGAGATCGGCGTGGATGACGTCGCTGAACTGCGCTTCCGAAGCGAGCAGATTGGTGATGCCGGGGAAAAGCCCGCTGTCCAGCATCGGCCGCGAGGCCGCCCCCGAAGCGGTCAGGTCCAGCAACAGCACGCGCAGGCCGGCGTCCGCGACCTCGCGGGCCACCAGGATCGCCGATGCCGCCGCCTCGTCGCCCTCCGGCGAGACGAATATGGCGCGCGCCGCACCGCTGGCGATCAGCTTTTCGGCAGCCTTCTCGATGTCGATCTCGCCCAGGGTGGAACGCACCGGTTCGGGCTCGGCAACCGTCTGCTCGGTGGTCGCCGCATCGGGCATCGCACCCCTATCAGTCGCCTCGGCCCTGTAGGGCATCGTGGCCGTGTGGAGCTCGGCCTCCGCTTCAGCCAGACGGTCCCCCATTTCCTGACGAACGACAGAATCCTGAGGGATCGCGGGTTCCGCGCGGACAGCCGGCATTGCGACCTTATCAGGTGCCTGCGCGACATGTGGCATCGCGACCTCGTCGATCCGCTCGAAGCGGGAACCGGTCGCCGGCCGCATCGCGCGGCCTGAAAACAGCTCCCGCAGCAGCGTCACGATAGCCATGATCAGCAGCGATGCGGCGAAAGCGGCGCCAACGATCGGCCCGACCTTCGGGAAATAGGCCTCGGAGGGAACCGACGCTTTTGAGGCGATCCGGGCGTCGACCGGCAGATAGTTGCGATCCTGGCGCGAAGCCGCTTCGCGGTAGTTGGTCAGATACAGTTCGAGTTGCTGCCGTTTGGCAGTCGCGTCGCGCTGCAGCGCGTCGAGATCGACCTGCTGCTCACCGGCCTGCGCCGAAGCCGCCTTCAACGTGTTGACGTCTGCGACAAGCTGGTTCTCGCGGGCCTTTGCCGTCTCGGCCTGCATCAACAGGCCTTTCATGATCTTCTGGGCCTCGCTACGGATCTGTGCGTCGAGATCGGCCAGTTGCGATTTCAGCGCGCGAATACGCGGATGATTGCCAAGCAGCGTCGTCGACAGATCGGCGATGTTGGAGCGCAATTCGACCTGGCGCTCGCGCAAGCGCTGGATCAGATCCGATGACAAAACCTCTGGCACGGCATCCAGCGAACCGCCATTCTGCAGCGCCCTGCGCACACCGTCGGCTGTCGCTTCGGCCGCGGCGCGATTGGCGCGCACTTTCGACAGTTCGCTCGACAGCTCCGAAAGCTGCTGGGTGGCCAGCACCGAATTGTTGCCACCCATCAGAAGATCGGACTGTGAGCGGTAGGCGGCGACTTTCGCCTCGGCGGTTTTGACCTGCTGCTGCAGATCGGCGATCTCCGGCGCCAGAAAGTCGGCGGCAGCGTTGTTCGATTCCAGCTTGGCCGCCCCTTGCCCCGCTATATAGGCGGCGGCAATGGCGTCCGGTATGGCGGCCGCCAGCTTGGGATCTTCCGATGAGAACTCGATAGCAATGATGCGGGTCTTCTCGACGCCATAGACGTTGAGCTTCTCGTGCATTTTCTTGAGGACGCGCTCTTCCGTCGGAATTTCCATCGGGTCGCTTTTCAGGCCAACTAGAACCAGAGCACGGCTCAACGGCGACATATCGAGCGCTTCGTCGAACTCGGGCAGCTTTTCCAGACCAAGCTTTTGCGCGACCTGCTTGAGGATTTCGTTGGAGGAAATTATCTGGACCTGGGTGGCGACGCCTTGCTCGTCGAGAATTGGCTTGTCGGTGTCGTTGTTGTTGCTGGCCGGCCGCGTATAGACGGATTCACGCGGAGCGATCTCCACCTGCGTCTCGGCCTTATAGTGCCGAGTCGCCAGCGAAGCGAAGGCGAACGCCAGCCCCGTCACCACCAGGACGACGACAACTATGCGCAGCCAGTTCCTCGCTAGGCTGGCGAAGAGCTGCCTGAGATCGACGTCGACATCTGCGGCCGCGGACTGAACGGACATGCATCCCTACTCCGATACTGGGTCAGCACGCACCGTAAACAACTATGGTAACTCAGCCGTTAAGATCGCGGTAAGTTCCTGTTAGGGTTTACTGGCGGGGGATAAACAAAACCGCCAAAAATCGTAAAACTCTTGTCGATGCGCCGCGTGTCGGCCGCTCCCTTTACCGGCCATTAACCCTAACAGGATGATAACGGGCCTCGATCCCTGATGTTTGCTGCGACGCTGCAGCGGCCAGTCGAAGGTACCTGTCCGGTCATGAAAAGCACTGCTTCCCTGTTTCGCGCTCTGCTTGCCGTATCGATGCTTGCTGGCTGTTCCAGTTACCGGCCGACGCCGGCGGCCTTTCATGAGGTACTCGATCAGCCCTATCGTCTTGGCGCCGGCGACCGCGTCCGCGTCACCGTGTTCGAGCAGGACGGGCTGACCAACACCTACAGCGTCGACCAGTCGGGCTACCTCTCCTTCCCGCTTGTCGGCGCCATACCAGCGCGCGGCCACACCGCGCAGCAGATGGAAAAGGCAATCGCCGACAAATTGCGGCAAGGCTACCTGCGCGATCCCGACGTCTCGGTCGAGATCGACCGCTACCGGCCGATCTTCGTCATGGGCGAAGTCGGAGCCGCGGGGCAATACTCTTACGTCCCCGGCCTGACAGTGCAGAAGGCAATCGCCATTGCCGGCGGTTTCTCGCCGCGCGCCAATCAGGAAAGCGTCGACATCACCCGCGACATCAACGGCAAGGTGATGACAGGCCGCGTGGTCACCTCTGACCCGCTGCTGCCCGGCGATACCGTCTACGTCCGCGAACGTCTGTTCTGACAGATACCAAGTGGCGGACACACTCAGGATCGTCCATTGCTTTCGTTCACCCGTCGGAGGAATTTTCCGGCATGTGCGCGATCTGACCGAGGCGCAGGTCGCGGCCGGGCATTCCGTCGGTATCGTCTGCGATTCGACCACCGGCGGCGAGTTCGAGGAACATCTGTTCGAGCAGATGCAGGACATGCTGGCGCTCGGCATCCATCGCACGCCGATGCAGCGCCATGTCGGCCCGGGCGACCTTGCCTCGGCCTGGCGCACTTACAGGATCATCAAGGAATTGCGGCCGGACGTGTTGCACGGGCACGGCGCCAAGGGTGGCGCTTATGCCCGTCTGTTCGGCTCATTGTTGCGGGTATCAAGGTCTCGCGTAGCCCGCCTTTATTCACCGCATGGTGGCTCTCTCCACTATGACGAGAACACGACCACCGGAAAGCTATTCTTCGCGCTCGAGCGCTTCATGGCCCGCTTCACCGACTACCTGCTGTTTGTCTCCGACTATGAACGGCGAACATATCGCAGGAAGGTCGGCGAGCCGCCCATTCCCAACGCCCTGGTCTATAACGGCCTGCGCGCCACCGAATTCGAACCGGTGGTCACGGAGCCCGACGCGGCCGATCTGCTCTATATCGGCATGATGCGCGACCTGAAGGGACCGGACATCTTCATCGATGCACTGGCCCTCGCCGGCCCCCAGTTCGGCCGCGCGCTGACCGCGGTGATGGTCGGCGACGGAGACGACCTGCCGCGTTACCACGCGCAAGTGAAACGCCTCGGGATTGAGCGCCATGTCCGCTTCCTGCCGCCGATGCCGGCCAGGGAGGCTTTTGCGCTGGCGGCGCTCGTCATCGTTCCCTCGCGCGCCGAGGCCATGCCCTATATCGTGCTGGAAACGCTTGCCGCGGGAAAGCCGATGATCGCAACCGCGGTCGGCGGCATTCCAGAAATATTCGGCACCGGTTCCCCTGCCCTGATCCAGCCCGACCCGGTCGAGCTTGCCGACAAGATGAGCCAGGCGCTGGCCGACCCCGCCGCCTATCACGACCTGATGCCCGATGGCGCCGACCTCAAGGCGCGCTTCGGCGCCGATGTGATGGCCGCCGACATCGAGAAGGCCTACTTCGCCGCGCTCGGCAAATAGACGCAAAGGCCAAGCCGTTTCAAAGCCACGGGTTGTTTCAAGGGTTTCTTAGCTCTCTTTTGCTATTCACCGAAGGGAAGCTTGCGGAAAGCCCCATGAACGAGATCGACCCCGCGCGCCGCTTTTCACCAGAGGCGGTGCGTAAATTCGACGGCCCGGCCGATGGCGACACGCCTGGCGGCATGAACGATGTCGCCCGCCAGGTCGCTTCGCAGTACAGGCGCGATACCATGTCGCCGATCATGGTCAGTGGCGTCCTGCGCATGGTCGAATTCGGGTTGTTGCTGCTGTCCGGGCTCGGCGTCTATTTCCATTATGTCGGGTTCTTCAACTATCTCGCCTGGCAATATCCGCTGACGATCGCGGCCGCGTCGTTCCTTGCCGTGGTGCTGCTCGACGTCACCGACTGCTACCAGATCGTCGCCCTGATGCGGCCCATCGCCAATTTCAGCCGCATCCTGCTGGCCTGGGCTGGCGCCTTCGCGCTGATGGCGTTGACCGCGTTCGCCACGAAGATGTCGGAAGACTATTCGCGCCTTTTGTTCGGCACCTGGTTCGTCATCGGCTTCGTTCTCATCTTCGGCCTCAGGCTGGTGATGTCGAAGCTGATCCGGGCCTGGTCGCGTGATGGCCGCATGGAGCGGCGCGCCGTGATCGTCGGCGGCGGCAAGGCGGCGGAAGTCCTGATCCGCTCAGTCGAAAAACAGCCCTACAACGATATCCGCATCTGCGGCATCTTCGACGATCGCGGCGACAAGCGCTCGCCGCCCATCGTCGCTGGCTATCCCAAGCTCGGCACCATTTCGGAACTGATCGAATTCGCCCGCATCGCCCGCATTGACATGCTGATCGTATCGCTGCCGCTGACCGCCGAATCGCGCGTGCTGCAGTTGCTGAAGAAACTGTGGGTGCTGCCGGTCGACATCCGGCTGTCGGCGCATTCCAACGCGCTGCAGTTTCGCCCGCGCGCCTATTCCTACATCGGCGCGGTGCCGATGCTCGACATCTTCGACAAGCCGATCAACGACTGGGATTCGGTTGCCAAGCGCGCCTTCGACATCGTCTTCAGCCTGATCGGCATCGTGGTGTTCTCGCCGGTGATGCTGGCGACCGCGATCGCCATCAAGCTCGACAGCAAGGGGCCGGTGCTGTTCCACCAGAAGCGGCACGGTTTCAACAACGAGATCATCGAGGTCTACAAGTTCCGCTCGATGTATACGGACAAGGCCGACCCGACCGCCAAGCAGACGGTGACCAAGAACGACCCGCGCGTCACCCGCGTCGGCCGCTTCATCCGCAAGACCTCGATCGACGAGCTGCCGCAGTTCTTCAACTCGCTCTTGGGTTCGCTGTCGTTGGTCGGTCCACGCCCGCATGCCATCGCCGCGCAGTCGCACAATTTGCTCTACAATGAAGTGGTCGACGGCTATTTCGCGCGCCACAAGGTCAAGCCCGGCGTCACCGGCTGGGCGCAGATCAATGGCTGGCGCGGCGAGATGGACACCAACGAGAAGATCCGCATGCGGACGGAATATGATCTCTACTACATCGAGAACTGGTCGCTGCTGTTCGACTTGCGGATCCTGTTCCTGACGCCGATCCGGCTGCTCAACACGGAAAACGCCTATTGAGCGCGATCAGCCATGATTTGCCGCGCGCGGCGGTCAACGCCAAGCTGACCGCGCTGATTTCCTCGGGCGCGGTCTTCCTCGGCATTCTGCTGTCCGGCTTCGTCATCAGCGAGCCGGCGCCCTATGAACTCTACATGGCTGGGCTGATCGCCATCTGGGCGCTTTTCGGCTTGAGGATTTCCCGCGCGGCCACGCCGCTCCTGGTCCTGCTGGTGACGATGAACATTGGCGGCATGATCTCCATGACGCAGATGGCGGACCTCGCCAACACGCCGCTCTATCTCGCCGTATCGCTGTTTCTTGCCTTCAGCGCGGTGTTCTTCGCATCGATCACCGCTGTACAGCCGAGCCTCTACCGACTGATCTTCATTGCCTACGTGGTTTCCGCCGTGGCGACCTCGCTGCTTGGCATTGCAGGCTATTTCCACGCCTTTCCGGGCGCCGAAATGTTCACCAAATACGACCGTGCCGCCGGCGCCTTCCAGGACCCGAACGTGTTCGGACCGTTCCTGGTGCTGCCCGGCATCTATCTGCTCTATCTGCTTTTGACCGGACCGGTCACGCGCATGCCGCTTTTGGCAGTGCCGCTGCTGATCATCACCGCCGGTATCTTCTTCTCGTTCTCGCGCGGCGCCTGGGGCATGTTCGCCGTCTCGGCAGTCCTGCTCACCGGCTGCCTGTTCCTGCAAAGCGCCAGCGGCATGTTCCGGCTGCGCGTGGTGGTGATGACGATCGCCGCGCTGGCGCTGCTGGTCGTCGCCATGATCGTCATCCTGCAGCTGCCCGGCGTGTCGGAGATGTTTTCCAACCGCGCCCATCTCGAGCAGAGCTACGACACCGCCCGCCTCGGCCGCTTCGCCCGCTACGGCATCGGCTTCCAGATGGCGATGGAGCATCCGTTCGGCATCGGCCCGCTGGTCTTCGGCACGATCTTCGGCGAAGACACCCACGACATCTGGCTGAAGATGCTGATGGACTATGGCTGGCTCGGCTTCGTGTCGTTCCTCACGCTCGTCGCCTGGACGATGGCAGCCGGATTCCGCATCCTGCTGCGCGACCGGCCATGGCAGCCCTATCTCCTGTGCGCCTATGTCGCCTTCATCGGCAATATCGGGCTCGGCACCTTCATCGACATCGACCATTGGCGCCATGTCTACCTGCTGCTCGGCCTGATCTGGGGCGCCATCGCGCTGGAATACCGCCACCAGCTGCTCTTGCGGCCTGCCTTGCAGCGCTCATCAGCACCCGCAATCGCAGCGGGATAAAAGTCGCGGAATTCGGTTGACCCGCACGGGGTTATCACGATACATCGCGACCGGTCCGGAGTGTAGCGCAGCCCGGTAGCGCACTTGACTGGGGGTCAAGGGGTCGTCGGTTCGAATCCGGCCACTCCGACCAATAATCCTTGCAATCCCCAGTTTTTACGACGCACCGTGTCCCTTCCATTCTCGGATATGGCCGTGGGTACTGATATCGTGGGAGTTTTCCCCGATATTCACAGCCCGCGAATTCCCGTCAGGCGCGCCTAAAAATTAATACAAACAATAAGATAACGTTATTTCAGTAAAAAAACAGATAAACTTCTGCGATTGATTTGTACATTTGACGCGCGCAACCTGATTCTTTTTGGGGATCGGGGGATTAAATGCGCTACTGGAATTTAATAGCTATTCTTGCAGTATCTGGTTGCGGGACAAATCAAGTCGCTGTCCAAGGTGTCACGCCCGCGAGTGTTAAGGACGCCGTCCACTGTCAAATTTCTGCCGCGCTGCGCAGTGCGTCAGGAGCGAATAGCGCGCTAAAACCTTATGCTGCCTCCTATATTATTACCTTGAAAATCGAACGCAAGTACGGAGCCGGAATCAACACATTGCAATGGGGAGTTCCATACAACACGCATAAAATAAACCTTGGGGCGGGCTTCTCACTTCTTGATCGCAAATTCGAGACCACCGTCTTGAAGGGAACCGTGACCCAGGACGAAGCAACGGGTGGGTGGTGTGCGGATATGAAAGGGTTGAAACCCTTTCATGGAGATTTGGGCCTTGGCGACTGGTTGAGGTCTGCGGTGAGCAATCACCTGAAACCCGGGGAGTTCGGCCACACGATCGAATTTGGCATCGACTACGATGGAAGCTTCAAGCCCGGGTTCACCCTTGTGAGCGCCAATGGGGAGGTGGGATTCACTGGCCATCAGACGCTGACAAACACGCTGGACATATCGCTGTTTGACAACACTCCAAAGCCGCCGCAGAAGGTTGAGATCGTCAATAAAGATGGCAAACAGGTGATAGTAACAACACCAGCGTCACCTCCATCAAATTCTGGTGACAAAGTCCTGGATATTTTGCAAAATGATAGGACTATAAAGACCCAATAATGCCGGGGGTAGGTCATGGGCGCGACTGAAACCGGGCCTGTGATGCTCGCTGCGGTGTGTTCTTGATCTACCCCTGGCAAACATCAACCCACTCAGCGCCGATAAGCTCAACCATCCCCTGCGGCGCAATCCGCACCGCTGCATTGGTGGCGCCTGCCGCTGGCACCACCTCTTCGAATTCGCGCAGCGATACGTCGCAATAAACCGGCAGCGGCGCCGGCAGGCCGAACGGGCAGACGCCGCCGACCGGGTGGCTGGTCGCTTCGACAACCTCGGCGGCGTCGAGCATGCGCGGCTTGCCGCCGAACTGGTCCTTGAACTTGCGGTTGTCCAGCCTGGCGATGCCGCTGGTCACCACCAGCATGGTGCGGTCGCCGACGCGCAGGCAGATCGTCTTGGCGATCTGCGCCGGCAGCACGCCATGCGCCTCAGCCGCCAATGCCACCGTAGCCGAGCTCGCCTCGGTCACGATGACATCGATGTCGGGTGCGTGGGCGGCGAAGAAGGCACGAACGGAGTCCAGGCTCATGTCGAAAACCCATGGTTCAAAACCGTGAAGGACGGCGGATTGCGGTCCGGCAGCCAAGGCCGCCGCGCGTATAAGGACGTGCGACATACAAATCGGCAAGCGCCAGGCTGAAGCGGAACGCTGCGGCAGGTACGAGGAAACCCGCCAAGGGGCCTTGGCGGGTTTCTCTAGCTCTAGAATGCTTGGCGCGGATCTATGCCAGGGATCGACCTTGCGCCGCCGGTGTCGGCACAGGGCTGATCAGAGCCTCCTGGGAAAGTCGAAGCGCGGACACAATACGACGCAGCTTCGACGGATCCGTTATCCTCCCGTTCTCGATATCCTCAATCTCATCGACCGACAGTCCGCATGTCAGGGACAGCTTTTCCACGCTGTAGCCGCGGGCCTCCCGCATCGCTCTGAGGGTGCTGTAATCTGGCCCGCTCCCGTTGGTTGCCGGTTCGGAGAGGGCTTCGCTTTTTGCATTATGGGGCATTGGCAACTCCATGACTGAAAGAGTTTGATCAAATGAGGAGTGTTGCCTGAGACGATCGGGAAGATGCCCGCTCGGCAGCGATTTGCCAAGAGCCAAACGGACCGTCACGGGATCGTGAACCGCGGGATCGGGTACACGTCGCGATCAAGTTGTTTTGAATGCTCGATTGACCTTTTGCCCGGCAGTTTCGCCCCGCTCGTTCGTTATCCCCAAGTCGCTGGCGTGAAAACCATCCGGTTCCAGCCAGCTCGTTTCCGGAAGGACCTCTGCAATGAACTTGAAGACACTCATGGTCGTGCTCGGCACGATCTCCAGCCTTTCCGTCGCCGGTGTGGGCAGCGCTCAAGCGGCGGACGCGCAGCGCGTGCGCGGCACCGTGGTCAGTTTCGAACCATCGCTGCTCACCGTGAAAACCCGCCAGGGCGATACTTCGGCAATCAAGCTCAATGCCGACTGGAAGATCTCAGGCGTCGCCAACGCATCCGTAAAGGACATCAAGCAGGGCGATTTCCTCGGCATCGCCTCCGTGTCGAAAGCGGATGGCGGCAGCGGTGCCCTGGAGGTGGTGGTTTTCCCGGCCGCGCTGAAAGGCACCGGCGAAGGTGACCGTCCCTGGGACCTGCAGCCAAACAGCCGGATGACCAACGGCACCGTCGCCGACGTCACCGATGTAAGCGGTCGAGCGGTCACGCTGACCTATGACAATGGCCAGACAAAGAAGATTTCGATCCCCGACAACACGCCAGTCGTCACCTTCGCGCCGGCCGCACCGACCGATCTCAAGCCGGGCGCTACGGTCTTCGTTACCGCTCAGCGGGACAGCGGCGGCACGCTGAGCAGCAGTCGCGTCGTGGTCGGAAACAATGGTGTCGTTCCGCCGATGTAGTCGAACAGGGCGGCCAAGTCGCCGCCCGGATTCCCCAGAAACAGTCCAGAAACAAAATTCTACAATCGGGAAATACTGACGAAAAAAATCGGGAGCGTAATCCCATTCGCGGCGGTCGGGCTATCGCCCCGATTCATAGACGCCCGCGAAAGAAAAGGAAACGATCCATGAAGAAGTCCCTCCTCTCAGCCCTCGGGCTTGCAGTTGCACTGGCTTTCACGGTGCCGGTGATCGGCGCAACGAGCGCGGATGCGGCTCCGATGGCCAAGCATCATCGTCATCATCATCGTCATCACCACCACGTCCGCCATCACCACCATCATCATCATCACCACGTGAAGAAGACGATGAAGAAGACCTACTAAGCACACCAGACTGCCAACGAGAAGACCGGCCTTGGCTTCTTGTTCCGAGGCTGGCCTTCTCCGATCCTCGAGCCGCGATCGCGGACTGGATCGACAATTCACGCAAATCCAACGCCGCGACGCCTGCAAAACCTTTTACGAAAACAACAAATCGCGATACGGAATGGGATATATCTGACCGGCGATCTGCCCGGATCGGACTCAGCCAACAACGGCCGGGTATCCCTGATGACGGCCAAGGCCAATTTTTCCTGGACAGGACGCATTATTCTGTCGGTTGCACGCTTGTTGCTGACCGTTCGCCATCCCGCGCTTACAGTGCGGTTCGTGAAAAAACTCGGCTATCTGCCCAATCCGGCCGCGCCCGAAACATACCATGAAATGTTGCTCTGGCGAAAAATCCTCGACCGCAATCCACTGTTCGTAACACTGACCGACAAGCTTGCTGCCAAGGCTCATATAAGCAGAGCCTGCCCCGAACTTGCCTTGCCACGGACGCTCTGGTCAGGGCGCGACCCTGCCGACATTCCTCTCGATCTGCTGGCCGGCGATGTCATCGTCAAGACAAACCACGGCTGCGCGATGAACATATTCGTTGCCGGCGGCGACCCCAATCGCGGCCACATCATCGCCAAGGTGAGGCACTGGCTGAGAAAACGTTATGGCCGCCGCGATGGCGAATGGGCCTATTGGCCTGTCGTTCGCACCGTTTTCGTGGAAGAGCGGCTGGCGCTGTCCGGCACAAGGATCGCAACCGACATCAAGGTGCATGTTTGCGGCGGCGTGGTCACGCATGCCTGGGTCGAGGATAAGGCCGCGCGGCGTTCGCTGCTTTTGGATCGGGAAGCCAATCCATTGCCCGGGCGCGATCCGGACTATCCCCGCGAGGATCAGGCCGTGCCCGTCAAGGCGCGGCTTCTCAGCTATGTCCGCCAGGCGGTGTCGATCGCCCCTGCCATCGCCGGCAACCTCGACTACATCCGCGTCGACTTCCTGGTCACCGATCATTGTCTCTACGCCGGCGAGATCGTCGTCTATCCCGGCGCTGGCTATGGCACCTGCACCAATCCGGCGTTCGCCGGCGAAATCGAGCGGCTCTGGCGGCTCGACCAATCCGCCTTCCTGCGGCGGCACCACAAAGGTGCTGTGGCCCTATATGCCGAAGCACTTCGCGCCAAGCTCGCGAACTAAATTAGTCCCGGCCACGGCATTTCCATTTTTTGAAGGACAGGTCATGCCAGACCCGCGCCGCATCGGTCTCCGCGTCGATCAACCCGCCGGGCGGCTATGTGACGTTGCGCACCGAGCAGAATCTCCTGCTGGTGGTCACCGCCTGCTCGGTTGACTATTATCCAACCAATGGCGGGATCTGCACCGAAATCCATGTCGAGATCACCTCGACACAGTGAGGACCGGCCTCCGATCCTGGTGCCGGCATCGCTGCAAAATCATTGACTACACATAAAGACTTCTTTATATCCTTATTCGACTTCGAAACATGAAAGCCAATCCGATGACGACCACCAACCCGATCGATGCGCTGCTGGCTGAAAAGGGCGTGCTGCTGGCCGATGGTGCCACCGGCACCAATTTGTTCGCCATGGGTCTGGAGGCCGGCGAGGCACCCGAGCTGCTGAACGAAACGGCGCCCGACACCATCACCAGCCTGCACCAGAATTTCGTCGATGCCGGCGCCGACATCATCCTCACCAACTCGTTCGGCGGCACCCGTCACCGCTTGAAGCTTCACCTTGCGCAGGATCGCGTGCATGCGCTGAACAAGCGCGCCGCCGAGCTCGCACGCGCTGTCGCCGACAGAGCCGGCCGCAAGGTGATCGTCGCCGGCTCGGTCGGCCCGACCGGCGAATTGCTGGTGCCGCTTGGCGCCATGACCTATGACGAGGCGGTCGATGCCTTCGCCGAGCAGATCGAGGGCCTCAAGGAAGGCGGCGCCGAAGTCGCCTGGATCGAGACGATGTCGGCTCCCGACGAGATCCGCGCCGCCGCCGAGGCTGCCATTCGCGTCGGCCT
>NZ_RZRQ01000173.1:0-12672 GCF_003997785.1 Mesorhizobium sp. M7D.F.Ca.US.004.01.2.1
CCGGCACGGCGCGACTGGCGCTGATGGGCGCGAGCCAGGCGGGGCTCCTATGAGAACGAAGAACGTCGAGCGTCTCGACGGCATCGGCCCGCTGGCGGAGCGCTATGCGGTGTTCCTGCTCGACCAGTTCGGCGTTCTGCATGACGGCACGCGACCCTATCCGGGCGCGGTGGCGGCCCTGTCGGCGCTGAAACGCGCCGGCAAGACCGTCGTGCTGATCTCGAATTCCGGCAAGCGGGCACAACCCAATGAAAGCCGGCTTATGAAACTCGGCTTCGAACCGGGGAGCTGGGACCATTTCGTCTCCTCCGGCGAGGTGGCGTGGCGATCCTTTAATGACATGGCAGCATCGGGACAACTGCGCCCGGGGACAGAATGCCTGCTGATCAGCCGCGACAACGACCGCACCGCGATCGAAGGCCTGCCCTTCGTGCTGACCGAGGCCGGTGAAGACGCCGAACTGGTGCTGATCTCGGCCAGCGAGGGCGATCGCTACGACCTCGACCATTACATCAGGCTGCTTGCCCCGGCAGCTGCGCGACAGGTGCCGTGCTTCTGCACCAATCCCGACAGGATCATGCTGACGGCTGTCGGCCCCCGCTTCGGCGCCGGCGAGATCGCCGATCTCTACGAAAGCCTTGGCGGCAGCGTCACTCGCATCGGCAAGCCCTACAAGGCGATTTTCGACGCGGCACTGGAGATGGCGGGCAAGCCAGACCGTAGTCTCGTGGTCTGCGTCGGCGACAGCGTCGAGCACGACATATCAGGGGGAAACAGCGCCGGCATCGCCACCGCGCTGGTTCTGAGTGGAATACTGGCGGACACATCAGATCTCGCCGCTGTTTTCGACGAACAGCAGGCATGGCCGGACTACATCACGGACAGCTTCAGCTTCCGCTGACCGCTTCCAGCATGCGCCTCGCGCTTTCCTCGTCGGTGATCAGGATGGTCGGGGCGATGAGGTTCATGGCGCCGAGCAGCGCCTCGGTCTTCTCCGCACCGCCGGAGGTGAGGATGCGGATCGGCGCCGCGCGCAAACGGTCGACATCCACCGACATCACGTGGCTGTTGACGGGATGGTCGACCAGATCGCCATTGCGGTCGAAGAAATGGAACAGAAGGTCGCCAACCGCGCCACGCGCAAGCAGGGCCTCCCGATCCGCTTCCTTGAGAAAGCCGCCGCGAGAGAAGGTGGTGGCCGAGGCGATGCCGCCGACGCTCAGCAAAACGGCATCGAGCACGTTGGCCATTTCAAAAACCTCCTGCAGGCCGCAGCGCTCGACCAGCGCGATCTTGGTCTCGACGCTGTCAACGACGGCCGGCGTCGGGATCAGATAGCCGTCGCCCTGGAAGATTTGGGCGAAGCGCCAGGCGAACTCGGCCGGGTTGTATCGGCGCACGACGCCGACACCGCCAAGCAGCGAAATGACCTTGAAGTCGGTGAGCGACTTGGCGCTAATGAAGGGCAGGCTCGAGAACAGCGTCTGACCCCAGCCGACGCCGACCCGCATGCCGGACTTCATCGTGTCCGACAGGAAACTGCCGGTCTTGGCGCTGATTGCCGGTATCGGATCGGCGTCGGGCGTGGAAAGCGGCGCCACCAGCGCCTGCTGCAGCCCGAACGTCTTTTCCAGCGCGCGCTCCAACCGCACGATCTCCGACAATTCGCTCTCGATGCTGATCTTCACCTCGTTGCGCGCGCGGGCGTCCGCCAGCATGCGCACGATGGTGACGCGGCCGACGCCGAGCACATCGGCGATCTCGTTCTGTGTCATCTGCTCGACGAAATACATCCAGGCGGCGCGAATCCTAAGGCGATCCGTCCGGCTTTCGCTGGCGACCTGCTCGGTTGCCGCACTTCCGCCTCGCCCGTCTTCGCTTTCGCCCTGTCGTCGCCTGCCCACGCCTGTCTCTCCCCCTGCGGCGACGGACGAGCGCGCCGTCGCCGATTCTGCATGCTGGTCTAGTATCGCCTATTGATCTACCAATCGATAGGAACAATGTAGAGGTGGCGGCCACCCCCTGTTGGCGGCCATCCGCAGCAAATTTCGAGGCGATCCGCGATGCTCCGACAAATCTCCGAAGATGTCCGCGTCAATCTGAAGGACCGGTTGCGGGAAGTCCGCGAAATCATCCGTCAGAGCCGCCACGACGGCAGCGGCGACACCAGTGTCCTGCGCGAAGCAACCAGCCATCTGCCGCCGTTTCCGGGCAAGGGCATCGAAGGCCTGCTCAGCCATGCCGCGAGTGCCGTCGACGAAGCGCTGTCGATCGCCGAATCCTTTGTCCCGCATGAGCGCCCGATAAAGGTGGACGGCACGACGGTAAAGGGCCTCGGCACCTATTTTCCGGTCGGCAGCGAGGATCGCCAGCTGAGCGCTGAGCGCCTGTTCCGGCGCGATATGTATTATCTGACCAAGGCGGTGCTTGCCGGCCTGAACATCGACAATGCCCGCATCCACGAAGCCGATTTCGCCGCTGTCCATGCCACGATGCGCAAGCGGCATGGCAACCTTTTGGCCGCATTGGCCGCGCCGGGCGCCGGCCTGCAGGCAATCGCGGCCACCTGTTCGGCGCTGCTGGTCGAATGCCTCAATCAGCGTCCCGTTCGCTTTGCCGAGGCCGCGCCGGAAACGCCGGTGGGCGGCCGGGCGCTCGACATAAGCTGCCTGGCGCCGCTCGCTCTGGCCTGCGGCCTGGCAACCACCGGCAGGGACGGCGCGCCGGAGCCGGACATGCTGGAGATCGCTATCCTGGCCGCCGACATCCGTCATGACCGCATCGTTCAGGCCTGCGCCAAGGCGAGCCCGATCGCTGAGTTGACACCCGTTTTCGCCACTTTGCTTGCCCATCTGCCGTAACTGACGGTAGCGGTCACTCAGATTTAGTCTCCAGAAGCCATCGCCATGATTGTCTTCTTGGCGCGCTGGATCGAGGCCGGGCTCATCGAGAGCTCGGTCAGCCCCATCTTCACGAAGGTCGCAATAAGGTCGGGACGGCCGGCCGCCTCACCGCACATGCCGACCATGATGCCGGCGGCGACGCCGGCTTTTGCCGTCATTTCGATCGCCGACATGACGGCCGGATTGGTGACATCGTTGAGCTTCGCCACCGTCGGGTTGAGCCGGTCGGCGGCCATGATGTACTGGGTGAGATCATTGGTGCCGATCGAGAAGAAGGCGACCTCCTTGGCCAAAGCCGGGGCGATCAGCACGGCGGCCGGGGTTTCGATCATCACGCCGAGATCGAACGTTGCATGCGGCACGCCTTCGGCTTTCAGTTCGGCGGCACATTCCTCGACCAGTGCGCGGGTGCGCGTGACTTCGGAAATATCCGACACCATCGGCAGCATCACCTTGATGTTGCCGTGCACGGCGGCCCGCAGCAGCGCCCGCAGCTGGCGCTTGAAGATGTCGGGCCGGTCGAGGCACATGCGAATGCCGCGCCAGCCGAGAAAGGGATTTTCCTCATCGGGAAATTCGATGCCGGCGATCGGCTTGTCACCACCGATGTCGAGCGTGCGCACGATAACCGGATAAGGCGCAAAGGCCTTGGCCAGCGCCGCGTAGGTTTCCGCCTGCATGTCTTCCGAGGGCAGATGCATATGGCGCATGAACAGAAGCTCGGTGCGAAACAGGCCGACGCCCATGGCGCCTGCCTCCTGCGCCGCCTCGATTTCCTCCAGCGAGCCTATATTGGCCGCGACCTCGATGATCCTGCCGTCGGCGAGCTTCGGCGTCACCGTCTTGAAGACGGTCAACCCGGCGCGCTCCTTTGCCGCCGCTTCGACGCGGCCGGCGAAATCGGCGCGGGTCGCCGCGTCGGGGTCGATGATCACATGGCCGCCATTGCCGTCGAGTGCGACTTCTCGCGCGGTGCGCAAGGCATTGACCTGGGCGCCGAGGCCGAGCACCGCCGGAATGCCGTGCGAGCGGGCAATGATGGCGATGTGCGAGGTGGCGCCGCCATGGCCGCACACCACGCCGCCGATGCGCTTCAGCGGCGCGCGCGCCAGATCCCAGGCGCCGATATCGTCGGCGATGAGAATGGCGCCCTCGGGAATGTTTTCGAGACTGACATCATCCTGCCCGAGCAGTACCAGGCAGATCTGCCGTCCGACCGCATGAACGTCGTCCGCCCGCGCGTTGAGATAGTGATCGTCGACGGCGCTGAAATCGGCGGCGATTGTGGACGCTGCGGTGATGACCGCTGAAATCGCATCGTTGCCGCCCTTGATCAGGCCCTCGGCCTCGCCAGTCAGACTGTCGTCGGCGGCAATGTCCCGGAGTGCGGCGACGATACCGCGGTCTCCAGCCGACAGACTGTCCTGCGCCAACACATGGTCCATGCGTGCCTGGACCGCGCGGACCGCGGCGCGGAACCTGTCGATCTCGCCGGTGATCTCCTCGGCCTGCAACATGCGGCCTTGTCCGGCGATATCGGGCGGGAAATGCGCAAAGGCCGGGCCGATGGCAAAACCTTCGCTTGCCGCCACGCCGCGCAAGCCGTTTGCTCGACCAAGCGCCGCCGGCGAGGGTTCGGGCACTGGTGCTACTTCCTGCCCGGCATCATGCGCCGGGCTCTGCACCTCGGCTTCATCATCCAGGCCAGCTCTCGGATTTTCGAGATAGCCGATCAGCGCCTCGATCGCCTCGATGGCATCGGCGCCATTCGCCCGCACCGTGACTTCCTGGTTCTCCTTGACCGCCAGCAGCATCAGCTTGACCGAGCTCTTGGCACTGACCGCCTTGCCGTCCTTGACCAGCTCGACATCGGATTCGAAACCCTTGGCGAGCTTGACGAACCGTGTCGCGGGACGGGCGTGCAAACCTTCATGCACTCTGACGATGGTCGAGCGTTCCATGGCAAATACTCTGGTTCTGGGCGCCGCCCCCAACATAGATCGCGGCGCGAATGCTGTCAGGCGGCGATGGTGATGATCGCGCCGGTCTTCAGGGCGGCCACGAGCGCTTGCGGATCGACTTGCGATACACAGATTTCGCCCGGTCTCTCGGCCTCGGTGGCGCCGTTGAACGAGATGACGACATGGCCCATTTCGAGCACCTTGCTCCAGGCGCTGGAACCGACCGCCGTTATAACTGCGGCAACCGGGCCGAGGGTGATCGAAGCGCCCTTGGCGGGCGCTCCGTCACTTGGTCCCTGCTCCGTCTTGTGGAGCACCGAAACCTCGGCAAGCTCCGGTGGCGAGCCATCCGCGAACAGGATGACCACGCCCCCTTCGGCAAGGTCCGCCACTTCGGGTCCGATGGCAGTGACCCGTGTTCTCAGCAGAACCGTCATATGGCGAACCTCATTTTTGTATCTGTCTTAGAACACGATCAGGCTGACGACCCAGGCGATCAGCACCGAGACCGGGCCCATGATCTGGCGGCTGATAAGCACCGCCGGAACACCGATTTCGATCGTCTTAGGTTTGGCCTCACCGAGCGCCAGGCCAACGGGGACGAAGTCGCAGCCCACCTGGGTATTGTAGGCAAACAGCGCCGGCAGTGCCATCGCCGGCGAAATCGTGCCGTTGGCGATCTGCGGGCCGATGATGGCGACGCCGATAACCTGCGCGATGACAGCGCCTGGCCCGAGGATGGGCGACAGGAACGGCAGACCGCAGATCGCCGAGATGATCAGCAGGCCGACAATGTTGTTGGCCAGCGGACCCATCGGCTGCGCCAGCACATCGCCGATGCCGGTGTAGAGGATCAGACCGATGAGCATGGTCACGAAGGCCATGAACGGCAGCACGTTGCGGATGACCTGGTCGATGGTGCGGCGACCGGCATTGAAGAAGATGCCGACAATACGCCCCATGATGCGGCCGATCGTGCTGATGAGGCCGATGAGCCCGCCTTCACTCGGCAGCGGCTGTGGTGCCGCGGCCGCATTGTTGTTGCTCGAACTCATCGCTGCTGCTCCCCCTGCAGTCGTGACCGTTTCGGATCCGTCCGCCATTGTGATGTTGGCCGGCTTCACGCCCGAAACGTAGATGTCCTCGGTGATGAACTGGGCCAGCGGCCCGGATTGACCGACCGGCGTCAGATTGACGGTCGGGATGCGCTTGCGCGGATAGACGCCGCATCGTGCGGTGCCGCCGCAATCGACGACGACCACCGCCATCTCGCTTTCGATCGGCGGCGCCCTGAAGCCGTCGACGGCTTCGGCGCCGGTCATATCGGCGATGAGCTGCGCCACAGGATGGATGCCGCCACCGGTGACGGAAACAACCTTGCTGCGCTGTTCGGTCGGCTCGATTACGAGCGGGCCACCCCAGCCGGTTTTGCCCTGGGAGATCCTTACGGCTTTGTATGTCTTGGCCATGATGTCCTCCCCGCCCTTACAGCTCGACGCCCTGGCGGCGTGCCATGATGGCGGTGATGCGTTCGGTCAGCATGCCCTTGAGCAGGATGACGACGAGACCGACGATGGCGTACCAGATCGCCACCTTGACGTGGTAACCGGCGACGACGACGCCCTTCTTCTCCAGCTCCAGCAGCGCGACGAGGATGCCGCCCCAGACGAAATACTCGCCGGGATTGATGTGCGGGAACAGGCCGAGCGGCGGGTGCACATAGGACACGGCCGCGTCATAGAAGGCCGGCTTATGCTTCTCTTCCAGGAACGATCCGAACGTATAGGCCATCGGATTGGTGAGGAAGAACACCGCCAGCAGCGGCAAAAGCGTATAGCGCGTCAGCGCGATCCGGCCGGCGCCGCGCGCCAGGCCATGCACGCGCTCTTCACCGACCAGTTCGGTGACGGCGTAGAAGGCCGTCATCAGCACCACCAGCGTCGGAATGATGCCAGTGACGAAGCCGGCGAAGACCTCGCCACCCTTCTGGAAGATGCCGATGAAGTACTTGCCGATGGCGGTCAGCCAGCCGAGCTGCTCTTCCTGCTGGACGTCCTTCAGCTTTTCCTTGAACTGATCGACGGTGATCGGTCCGCTGTCCGCTTGCGCCAGGACAACGAGATGGTCAGAGGCATGCTCGACGGCGAGCTTGCCATGCAATGCAGCATCCGAGGCCATGGCACCTGCGACATGCAGATTGTGCACGGCCATGTCGGCATGCTGCGCCAACAACGAAAATACAGACATTTCTCCTCCTTATGCCGCCCGCCGGTTGATCCCAGTCGGTGCGCGGCGTCCTCTCGTCCTCTAGGCCCTTGCTATGTTCAAGCCGGACAGACCCGGCTTCTTCCCCGGCTCCGACCGTGTTTTGTCGATCTGTTCGATCGCCCGCTTCACGGCCTCGGCCACACCGGATTCCCCCTCCCCCATGATTGCAGGGTTGGACCGGAGTCGATCGAGGGGAACGCCCTCGAACTCTTCATGTCTTTTGAATTTGGTGAAGACGGAACGGCCGCTCATCACCATCAGGCGGCGCACGACCAGATCGGGTGTCACCACGACGAGCGCGATGGTGCCCTTGGCCAATCGACCGCGAAAATTGCCGGCTCCGACAAAGCCATCCTTGTACTGGTCGGTGACGCCTCTGAAGACATCCGAATAGTGCCGCATCTGCAGCCAGACGCCGAGCGACTGCAACGCCCACACGATAACCAGCAGAAGCAGTCCCCACTGCCAAATCGCCATTCGGTTCTCCTCCCGAAGCCTCAGTTGAACCGCACCTTGGACCGGCGCGTGACAACAGCAAAGTGAGAACATTTGTTTCCGAGAATGTCAATATGTATGATATTGGCCTTAACTGTCGTCATCCACAGGGACGCTGACAGATTTCGGCGACGGCGCCATTGTGTTAGCCTGACCGGGAAACAGGATACGAGGAATATGGATCTGCCCTTCAGGGACGAACTGGCCTTGATGCCCGACCTTCGCCATCGATTGCGGCAGTTGCGCTGGTTCCGCGCCACCTTTCGCGGCAGCGCTAAGGTGGTCTCGGACACATTCGGCGTGCGCTTCGAGATCGATGAGGCCAAGCTCACCAGGGCCTTTCTCGACTGGGTCGAGATCATGGAGGCGCAGAAGCGCTTCGCCGCGATCGATCGCGCCGACTTCATCGTCTTTGCCGCCGGCCTCGTGCTGCGCGAATTGATAAAACAGGCGCCGGCCAGGGAAGTCTCCGGCCTCACTCAGTTGATCGAGACGGAAACAAACGCCGGCACGCTGGAAATCGTCCGCTTCTGGCCGGAAGGGTTCCTCTACACCAACTACTGCGTCTCGGTGATTTCGGCGATCCACGAGCAGGAATTCGGCAGCGCACCGAGCATCGACAAATGCGCCGACGACCTGCGCACATGGTGGTCCTATCGCGAGAACGTGACCGAGATGCCAGCCTATGCGGTGGCCTTCCTCGACCGCTTCCTCGGCGCCGAACCGAACTGGATCACGCCGGATCGCGCACAGTCCCGGCAAGCCATGCAGCGGGCGCTCGGGTCTTCCCGTGCGAGCGATGCGCTGCGCCAGCTTTGACCGCGCGCCGGCTTTGCGCTCCCCAAAACACCCGCGCTATTGAACATTTGACTTTTTGCCGATAGCGATGTGCGGAATTGACTCGATGGAGAAGCTCGTGGCTCGACCAAGGCCTATCATTTTCGATTGCGACGGCGTTCTTGTCGACAGCGAGCCTCTGGCCGCCCGGGCCTATGAGCGCGTCTATGAAAAACACGGCATGCCCGGCGTCAACACCAGCATCATCGCCCAATGCATCGGCATGAAGCAGTCCGATATCATCGCCAAGATCAGGGAATTGACCGGCCACCAGTTTCCGGCGGCGGCAGACAGTGACATCTGGGCCGAGACCAAGGCGCTGTTCTCCGAAGAATTGAAGCCGACACTGGGCATCGCCCCGTTTCTGCAGACGCTTGTGGGCGACCGATGCGTGGCCTCGTCATCCTCCGTCGAGCGCATAAACCACAGCCTGGCCGTGACCGGACTTGCGTGGTTTTTCGGCGACGCGATCTACAGCTCCTCGATGGTCAAGAACGGAAAGCCCGCACCGGACATCTTCCTGTTTGCGGCCGACAAGATGGGCGCCAACCCCGCTGACTGCATCGTCATCGAGGATTCGCCCTTCGGCATCCAGGGCGCGGTCGCCGCCGGCATGACGGCGATCGGTTACACAGGCGGCGGTCACACCTATCGCGAGCACGGTGCGCGGCTGACGGCGGCCGGTGCCGATTTCATCTGCGCCGACTGGCAAGAAGTTAGCCGGCAATTGGCTGGACTCGGTGTCCCCGCCTAGGTTGTTAGCGAACAGGCAGTCCAAGGCGGACCCATTGGTCGGGCGGGATCACTGGCCCGACACGGAAGTTGAAGGACAAGACCTTCGTCGCATCGGTGTCGACCTCGCACCGGAAGCCCAGATGATACCATGTGGTTGTGGTGCGGAAGGCGACATCCGGAGCGTCAAGGATATTGCCGGCCTTCAGCGGAACACTTGGGATCAACTCGGGGAAATAGGAGGCGTCCAGCAATTGCTGCTGCAACGCGCTGGCACAAAGTTGGGCTGCCCGTTTGCCGCGAGGCACACCGGCCATCGAAGTCGTGGCCGACGCATCGCCGGTCGCGCCTTGCGAATAGAGTCTGTGAACACCCGGAAGTCCGGAATAAGTCCGCGACTTGGCAACGGCCACCTCCTTCGAGCTTGGCTTCCCGGCGCCCCCGCTTCCGGATTTCGAGACCTTTGACGGGCCGGGTTTCGGCGTATTTGCGGGTTTGGGCTTCGGCGCTTCTGCCGACGTGGGAAGCTCGATCTCACCTTCGCCGGCAGCCAATGGCGTTGGTGACGCTTCCGGCTCTTGTTTGTCGGCGTCGTGCGCTTCCGCCTCTTGTTTGTCTGCCTGCTGTTTGTCCATCTCCTGGATCGGAGTTTCCTGCTTCTCCGCATCCTGTGTGGGCTCGGCCGATTTGTTCTCTGTCTGCTTCGGCACGACAGGCGGCTTCGACGCGTCATCCTTGGTCGGTGATGGCGAGTTGTCCTGAGCGCTGTCCCCATCCAGGGATTTCCTCGGGCCGGTATCCTTCTCGCCGAACTGAAAAACAGGTTTCAGCACCTCGATTGGCGACGGCTTCTGCGGCTGCTTTTCCGGCGGAGGTGGCTTTTCAACCTTCGGCTCGGGCGGTTTTTCAACCTTCGGTTCCGGCGGCTTTTCGGTTTTGGCTTCCTTTGGCGGTGGTGCGGGAGCTGGTTTCGGTTTTGGCTGATCGGACGCAGGTACGAGCGCGACATTGACCGGCTGCTCCTCCTGCGGCTGTTGAGGAGGACTCCGCAGGCCGTAGACCACGAGCGCTACGATGAGCGCATGCATGATCAGCGATGCGGGCAAGCCCCACAACAGATTCCGACGCCGTTCTCCTGTCTTGCCCTTCATCCTGACCGATGTGGAATGAAATGGCGGCGGCTTCAAGCATAAGCACTGGATTGGCGCAATTTAGCCGCTGACAGGTTGGTGATCTGGATCACCACGCGCAGGGCCGTGTTACCGAGGCCGACGTGGAGCAGGATGCGGTCGTTGCCGCTGCTGACAGCGAGGCTGGTGCGGCCCTTTTCCCCAAAACCACCGAGCAGATCGAGCATCATCACGATGCTGCCCCCGCCGCCGGGATCAGCCAGCCGGACCGTATCCGCAGACGCGCCCTGGCTCCGCTCTCCAGCACGACCGGGTCGGGCTGTTCGAAATGCAAGGTAAGGTCGGGACTGGTCGAAGGCGTGAATTCGATGCGCGCCGAGCCGCCTTGGTAGATCACCCGCTTGACCAAGCCGTCAAAGCCGGGGCCATCCGGCGACACGTCGAGATCGGCCGACCGGCAGCAGATCTTTGCCCCAGCGCGCGGCCGCTCGCCAGGCCGGCAGCGGACAACCAGCTCCGCGCCGAGAACCCGGACCTTGCAGTGGCCCGCCTGCTCCGCGCTCAGCACATCGGCGGGCAGCAAAATCCCTTGCGAAATGAAGGACGCCACCATTTCATTTGCCGGCTCATGATAGAGTTCACGCGGCGTTGCCAGCTGGGCGAGACGCCCGCTGTCCATAACCGCGATCCGATCGGCCAGCGCCATTGCCTCGGCCTGATCATGGGTGATGTAGACGATGGTCGTGCCGGTGCGCTTGTGGAAGGACGCGAACTCGTCCTCCATCGAGGCCCTGAGATGCACGTCGAGATTGGCGAGCGGTTCGTCGAACAGCACCAGCGAGGGCGCGGCGACAAGGCATCGCGCCAGCGCCACGCGCTGGCGCTGGCCGCCGGAAAGATTGGCCGGCCTGCGCTCGCCCAGCCCTTGCAGATTGACCAAAGCGAGTGCGTCTTCAACCTTCTGGCGCGCGACCGCTCTGTCCAGCTTCGCCACCTTCAGCGAATAGCCGATGTTCTCGGCCACCGTCATATGCGGCCACAGCGCATAATTCTGGAAGACGATGCCGACGCGCCGCTTTTCCGGCGCGACGCTGCCGCCCTTGCCCGACACGACCTCGCTGCCGATGCGGATTTCGCCTGAAGTCACTTTCTCGAATCCCGCGACCAGCCGCAGCAACGTCGTCTTGCCGCAGCCGGAGGGGCCGAGCACTGCCAGGAACTCGCCGTCAGCGACGTCGATCGACACGTCCTTGACGGCATCGAAATTGGCGAAGCTCTTGGTCACATTGTCCAGGCTCAATCGCGCCATGGCAGCACTCCGCTGGGAAGGGAGGGGGCAAGCAGATTGGTCACCAGCATCAGCACGAAGGTGACCGCGACGGTGATGACGGACATCGCCGCTGCGTAGTTGGAATCGCCGCCCTGTTCGAAGGAAAACATCACGACGCCGATCGTTTCCGAGCCTGACGACCACAGCAGCGCCGAGACGGTAAGCTCACTGAGCGCCGTCATGAAGATCAGCAGGCCGCCGGCGATCGCCGCTGGTGCCACCAGCGGAAAGATGATGGTGCGCATGCGCGTGAACAGCCCGGCGCCCGCCACTTGCGCCGCCTCCTCCAGCGCCCGGTCGATCTGGTGATAGCCGCTGATGGTCGGCCGCAGCGCCAGCACCAGGAAGCGGGCGAGATAGGCGTAGAGGATGATCCAGACCGTGTTGTAGAGCTGGATGCCGGTCAGCGGGATCGGCCGCAGGAACAGCAGCAGCGAGGCGATCGCCAGCACCACGCCGGGCAAGGCATAGGGCAGCTCGACCGACAGGTTGAGCAGCCGCACCCAGCGCTGCTTGCCCCAGGCGATCAGATAGCCGATCGGCACGGCGACGAGGACCGCGAAGAAGGCCGCCGCGATCGACAGCCAGAAGCTGTTGAAGAAGGCGCGGCTGGCCGCGTCATGCTCGAACAGCACGAAGCGATAATTATCGAGCGTCGCCGTCGTGGCGGTGAGCGCAATGCCGTAGCCAGGCACCAGCGATGTCAACACCAGCCCGAACAGCGGCAGCAACAGCACCACCACGATCAGCAGCCACATGCCGGCCTGGACAGTGGGCCGCCAGCGGCCGAGTTCATAGGGTTCGGCCGCCAGCGAGGAGGAGCTGATGCGATAGTCGCGGCGGCGGCTCATGACCTCCTGGGCAAGGATGCCCGCCATGGCAATGACACCGATCAGCACCGACAGGAACGCGGTTTCGCCGAGCACGGCGGGGCCACCGCCCGCCAGCCGTTGATAGATCAAGGTTGGCAGCACCAGATAATTGGCGGGAATGCCGAGAAAGGCCGGAATGCCGAA
>NZ_RZRQ01000174.1:0-12491 GCF_003997785.1 Mesorhizobium sp. M7D.F.Ca.US.004.01.2.1
CCATATGCGATTGCCCTGCCGTTCACGGGGAGAAGGTCCCGGCAGGGGGATGAGGGGCGGCACAAACATTGATATTTTGTCTGCAGACCCGGCGCTGCCCTCCCCCGATCGCTTCGCGACCAACCCATACCGGGGCGAGCCGCCTGTCCCTCGGACCCCGTAAATGGGGCGAGGGAAAAGGCGCTTACTTCGATCGCGAAAACGCCAGCCACAGGCCGCCGCCGACCATGAAGCTGCCGCTGATCCTGGACAAAAGCTTGATGCGGCTGGCCGACAGCAGACGCCCGGCGCGGCCGGCGGCCAATGCATAGGTCGAATCCGACATGGCAGCGAAGATCATGGCGGTCAGGCCCATGACGGCGATCTGCAGCGAGTAGTTGCCTTGCGGCGAAATGAACTGCGGAAAGAAGGCGCCGAAGAAGATCAGCGTCTTGGGGTTGCTGAGCGCCACCAGCAGACCCTGCAGGAAGAAGCCGCCGCGCGGTTTCCTGGCGGTTCCATCCGCGTTCAGCGTGTCCTTGGAACGGAACATCTGCGCGCCCATCCAGATCAGATAGGCGGCGCCGATCAGCCTGACCCATTCGAACCAATGGCCCATGCCCGCAATCAGCGTGTTGAGGCCGATGCCGACGATGGCGATCATCACGGCAAGCCCGGCCTGCGTGCCGGCGACATTGGCGAGACCGGCGCGGGAGCCATGGCGAATGCTGTTGGCGATGATCAGCGTGACCGTCGGACCCGGTACCAGGATGATGACGATGCAAGCCAGGACATAGGCGGCGTAGAGTTCGAGCGACATGATTTTTCCCTGGGAATGCCGACGATGCGGCGCAGCTGAGGACAATCAATGCATGGCGGCGCTGCCGATGCAAGCCGATGCGCGAAGCGCCGCGACAGGCCGGTGCATGCGGCTCAGGCGCTGGCGCCGGACTGCCAGGGCAGCGTCGCCTCATAGGCCGCCGCCGCCTTCAGCACGGCAAGGTCGCCGCGTGGCCGGCCGATCAGCTGCATGCCCATCGGCCTAGCCTTGTCGTCGAAGCCGACCGGCACGTTGACCGCCGGGCAGCCGCCCAAGGTCGCGAAAGCGGAAACCTGCATCCAGCGGTGGTAGCTGTCCATTGCGCGTCCGGCGACCTCGCGGGGCCAATGCGTGCTTACATCGAAGGGGAAGACCTGCGCGGTCGGCAGCGCGATGAGATCATAGCGGTCGAAGAGCGACAGCAGCATGCGATGCCAGGACGTGCGGATGACCGACGCCGCGCGAATCTGCGGCGCCGTCAGCCGCATTGCGTTCTCCACCTCCCAGATGGCCTCCGGCTTGAGCAGGCCGCGCTTGGCGGGATCGTCATAGTGGGTTTTGAGCGCGCAGCCGCTGCTGGCCTGGCGCAGCGTCACGAAGGCCTGCCACAGCGCTTCGAAGTCGAAATCCGGCAGCAGCGGTTCGGTCACGAAGGACGCTTGCGCGAACCGGCCAAGGGCTGCTTCGCACAGATCGAGGATGCCGGGTTCGACCGGCAGATGGCCGCGGAGGTCACCAAACCAGGCGATGCGGCCGCCAGTCGCTGCCATGCCGAGCCCTTCGAGGAACGAGCCCGGTTTCTCATAGGACAATGGCGCGTGCGGGTGGTAACCGGCCTGCACATCGAGTAGCAGCGCCATGTCACGGACGTTGCGGCCCATCGGCCCATCGACGCCCATCTGCGCATGAAAAACCTCAAAGTCGGGTCCGCCGGGGACAAGTCCTTGCGACGGGCGGAAGCCATAGACATTGTTCAAGGCGGCCGGATTGCGCAGCGAGCCGCCGAAGTCGCTGCCATCGGCGACAGGCAGCATGTCGAGCGCCAGCGCCACAGCCGCGCCGCCGCTCGAGCCGCCGGCGGTCAGGGCCGGATCGAAGGCGTTCAGCGTCGGTCCGAACACGCTGTTGTAGGTGTTGGAGCCAAGGCCGAATTCGGGGACGTTGGTCTTGCCGATGATGATGGCGCCGGCGTCGCGGATGCGCTCGACAAAGAAATCGTCTTCCTGGGGCACGAAATCGGCGAAGATCGGCGAGCCGAGGGAGGTTCTGAGGCCCTTGGTCGAGGCGAGATCCTTGATGGCGATCGGCAGGCCGAAGAGCGGGCCGGCTTCGACACTTGTCCGCCTGATATCGGCGGCATCGGCTTCGCGCAGGATGTCGCCGCGGTCGCGCAACGAAACGATGGCGTTGACCAGCGGGTTGACCGCCTCGATGCGGTCGAGGAATGCCGTCACCACCTCGCGCACGGAAAGTGTCTTTCGGCGGATGGCGGCGGCGAGCTCGACCGCGGACAGGCGGCAGATGTCGCCGGTCGGCGGCACGGCATGTTTCGTTTGAGGGCGCAGCATCTCAATGGGTTTCCTGCAACGCCTGATCGACATCCCTGGCCAGCGGGATCGCCGGCTGGGCGCCAGGCTTCAGGCAGGCCAGCGAGCCGGCCGCGCCGGCGCGCACCAGCGCCTGTTCGAGCGTGAGGCCCGACGACAGCCCGGCGGCAAAATAACCGCAGAACGTATCGCCGGCGCCGACCGTGTCGACAGGGGTGATTTTCAGGGCCGGAACGCTGAGGAAATCGCTCGGCGTCGCCGCCATCACGCCATCGCCGCCGAGCGTGACGACGATGGTGCGGCCGGTTTTCGCGGCGAAGTCGCGCATGCGTGCCGCCCGGTCGCGGCCATTTAGGGCCAGCGCTTCGCCATAGAGGTCGAATTCGGTTTCGTTGGCGACGGCATAATCGGCCTTGGCGAGAAAGGCCGCTGCCTTGCCCTGGAAAGGGGCTGTGTTGAGCACGGTGATGGCGCCGGCCGCTCTTGCCTGGTCAAGCGCTGCATCGACGGTCGCCAGCGGGATCTCATGTTGCAGCAGGACGACATCGCCCTTTTTCAGGAAGGCCTTGGCGAGGTCGCCAGGCAACACGGAAGCGTTGGCGCCGGGCACCACGGCGATGATGTTCTCGCCGTCGTCGCCGACCATGATCAGCGCCGTACCGGTCGAGGCGAAGGTCTCGGCAACACCCGACAGGTCGACCTTGCCGTCGCGCAGCAGCGCCAGCGCCTCGGCAGCGAAGCTGTCCTTGCCGACGGCGCCGACCATGCGCACCGAGGCGCCGGCGCGCGCGGCGGCCAGCGCCTGGTTGGCACCCTTGCCGCCGGGAGCGGTGGTGAAGGCCGAGCCGCCTACCGTCTCGCCGGGGCTCGGCAAGCGGTCGACATTGGCGATAAGGTCGAGGTTGATCGAGCCGATGACGATAATCAAGCAACGCCTCCTGGCAGCGCAAATTCAAAGTGTCGGAGCGGCTTTTGTGCGTCCGGGCGAACGCAGGTCGTTCCAATAGCGCGGGAAGCTAACCTGTAAGGCCGCGGCTTGCCAGACCACGCGAATGGTCCAGCTCGATTTGAGGTATCGCGGCTTATTCACAGCGCACGGTGACCGTGCCCTGATAGTTGCCGGCGGGAAAGATACCGCTCGACTTGGTGGCGGTGAGGTCGACCTGCATGGGGTGGGTGCCGTTGACAACCCGCTGCGGCACACTTCCGTTGATGTCGACCCCCGAGCCATCGAGGCGGAAGACCGAAGCGAAGGTCACGTTGGTGCCGCCGCCGCTCGGCGCGGACGAGAATGCGGCTGGCGCCGGCGCCGAAACCGAATAGCAGTCCAGCAGGTTGAACAAGGAGCACAGCAGCGAGCTTGCCACGATCGTGGCGCTCGCACTCGATCCGCCTGCCTGTTTGGAGCCCAGTATGCCGATGGCTGGATTTGCGGTCATCGTTCCGGACGCCCCGACCATGATGGTGCAGGTGCCGATGATCGCCGCCTGCACCGGAAGGCAAAAGCCGGCAAGTGCTGCCATGGCAAGCAGCGCGCTGCTATTTCTTCTTCTTTTTCTTGCCATCGCTTCCGGTCCTGATGCTCCAGCCTTCGTTGGCCCATCCGGGCGATGCAGTCGCGGGAGCGGTGGCGGCAATGCTCGCCGTCTGGCCGTCGGCGCCAAGGCCCATTTTGAGGAGTTTCAGCTCCAGCTGCAGCCGCTCGACCTCAAGCTCGTAGAGGCGGCTGCAATCGACGCGCTTGGGCGTACGCCCGATCGGGATCACGACGCGGCCGTAGGTGGCGACGTCATTGTTCGACTGGTTGTTGCCTCTGATGACGCCGAGATCGACATACGCGCCGGAACCGGACACGGCGGAGCGGCAAGTGGTGCCGTCCGCGGCATGGACCTCGTCCTGGCCCTGGGGCAAGGTGACACCGGGCAGGTTGAAGCCGCTCTCGTTCTGGTTGAGGTTGTAGATGTCCTCGGCCCCGGCCGGCGAGACATTCGCCGACGCAGCCGCGAGCGCGACTATCAGGATTTGCGGCGCCCAAAAAACTTTCCGCATATCTGTGCCCTTATCTGCGTCTGTTGATTGGGAAAGGGGATGCTTTCGGTACAGATACGCACTTTACGCTCGGCGGCGCCGCCAAAGGGCACGACCACAAGGACAGGACGGGACGCCTGGGAAGCCAGCTGGAAGACATTTGGAGAGATCCTGGCGTCTACCGGCTGAAAATCCTGGTCGTAGACGTGTATTTCGACCCGGATCTTCCGGTCGTAGGGATTGGCTGGGAAAACGCGGACCGCGAAGACGTCGGTGAAGCTGTTGACCTCGCCACGCATCGGCGACATCGACTGCGCCTTGGCGGCAATGGGCGCCAATCCGACGGCCAGTGCCGTCGCCAGGATTCGAGCATGTTTCAAGGCCCCCTCCTTCGCTGCGGCGTCATTCGCAGCGCAGCGTTACCGTTGCCTGATAGTTGCCGTTGGCGAAGCGGTTGCTGCCGCCCTTGGTGCCGGCGAGATGGACCGAGACGAGGTCGGCGCCGGGGGTGCCGATGCTGGTGGCCGAGCCGGTCTCAACGATGGAATGCGTGCCCGCAGCGGAGTAGGTCGGCGTCCAGGTCGTCGACGTGCTGTCGGCGGATGGCACCGTCGTGGTGGTGACCGGATCGACACTGAGCGAGACACCTCCGGTCGTCGTCAGTGTCACGGTTCCGGCAGAACCGCCGCTGTTGTGGGAGCTGAGGGACTGGAGATCGGGACTGACCGTCATCGTGCCGTTGGTGGCAACGACAAGCGTGCAGGTCGGCGCGATTGTGCCATTGAAAATGACATTCTGCGTCGTGGCCAACGCGGTCTGGTCTATGCTGGCAACCAGCAGAACTGCGCCGAAGGCGGCGCGAAACAACGTCATCGAGACCTCCTATTAAGCCGGATCGCCCGAATTAATATGGGTCATCATCACTTTATCGTGGTTAATTTAGGGTTAACTAAAATAACATTTGAAAATAACAAACATGGTAACCAGAGGTTGCCCTCGGTTGTATGCAAGCAAAACGAAACAGAAAAACCTAATTATACTTAATGTCGATATCTATATATTCCTTCGGCAATAATTGGAAAATCGATGTTCACGACACCTGCCCGGCTTCCCAGCCCAGGATAGCGCGCTTGCGGGTCAGGCCCCAATGATAGCCGGTGAGGTCGCCGGATTTGCCGATGGCGCGGTGGCAGGGCACCACGAAAGAGAGCGGATTGGCGCCGTTGGCGGCACCAACGGCACGGCTGGCGGACGGCGTGCCGATGCTGGCGGCGATCGAGGAATAGGTGCGGGCCTTGCCCATCGGGATCTTGAGCAGCGCCTCCCAGACACGAACCTGGAAGTCGGTGCCGATCATGACGACATGCAGCGGTTGGTCGGGGCGCCACAGCGTCGGGTCGAAGATGCGCGCGGCGTAGGGGCCTGTGGCAGTCATGTCCTCGACATAGAGGGCGTTCGGCCAGCGGCTGGACATGTCGGCGAAGGCGGCGCGCTCCTCGCCGGGGTCGCTGAAGGCGAGGCCGGCAAGCCCGCGGTCGGTGGCCATGATCAGGGCGGTGCCGAAGGGCGAGGAATGGTAGCCGTAGCGGATGGTGAGCCCGGCGCCGCGCGTCTTGTAGTCGCCCGGCGACATCGCCTCATGGGTGACGAACAGGTCATGCAGCCGGCCCGGGCCGGACATGCCCAATTCGAACGAGGTCTCGAGCAGCGGCATGCCGGAATCGAGCAGCCTGCGCGCATGATCCAGTGTCACCGCCTGCAGGAAGGCCTTGGGCGACAGGCCGGCCCAGCGGGTGAAGAGTTTTTGCAAGCCGGTCGGCGTTTCGCCGACCTCCTCGGCCAGCTCTTCGAGGGAAGGCTGGTCGCGATAGTCGAGGCTGATCTTCTCGATAGCACGGCGCACGATTTCATAGTCGCTGCCTTGCGGCGTGATGTCCTTGTTGAGGACTGCTGTGTGTGTGCTCATGGAACTGTCTCCTTGAGCCGGAATATCGCCCCTTGGGGCGTCGATCGCCACCCGAAACTTGCCTTCTTGCGGCGCATACCCAGATAGACACGGGATTCGAGCCCAGGAGTCGCTCATGGCCGGCGAAAAAGTAAATCTCACCGGGGCAAAGGAGACCTTACTGATGACGCTCTACGGCAAGGCGCTGGAGAGCCGGTTGCCGGATTCGCTGCTTAGGGATCATTTCGCCGACGAGGTAGTTCGCAAGATCGACTATGATTTCTCCCGGCTCAAGGTCGACGACAATCTCGGCGTCGGCCTGGCGATCCGGGCAAAGACGCTGGACGTCCGCGTTGAGGACTTTCTCGCCAGAAATCCTGACGCCATCGTGCTGCATCTGGGCTGCGGGCTCGATACGCGTATCTTCCGTGTCGATCCACCGCAAGGCGTGGACTGGTTCGATGTCGACTACCCCGAGGTCATTGAACTCAGGCGCAAGCTTTACCCGTTGCGCGACCATTACCATCTGGTTGCCTCGTCGGTGACCGAGCCCGGTTGGCTGGCTGAAGTGCCGCGCAATCGCCCGGCCATCGTGGTGGCGGAAGGACTGACGCCCTATCTCCCAGCCGAAGAGGGGCCACGCCTGTTAGCGCGGCTCGTCTCGCATCTTGCCAGCGGCGAGCTGATGTTCGACGCCTACAGCCGTTTCGGCCTGAAGCTGCTTCGCCTCAATCCGACCATCAAGGCGACGGGCGCCGAGGTCCACTGGGCCATCGACGATCCGCACGAACTGGAGCTGGCTGTTCCGAAGCTGCGATTCGTCGAGGACATCTCGGCCTACAAGCCCGAACACGCCGCCCGCATGGGCTGGTCCGCGAAACTGTTCATCCGCCTGTGGAGACACATTCCTGCATTGCGAAAGGTCGGCAGGCTTTTGCGCTATCGGTTCTGAGGCACTTTTTGCCGCAATTCCCCAGGGAAGCGCTGCGCGCTTTTCCCGGGAAAACCGCTTCACACTTTTCCTGGAATTGCTTCTAGCGCGTCTTGGCGGTCGCCAGCGCGCGTGAAAAAGCCGTGGCAAAGCTTTCTCGGGAGGCTGGGTCCAGGAACGATCCGATCGGCACGTTCTGGCCTTGCCCTTCAACCGTCATCCTGGTGATGCCGATCTCGGTGTGACGAGCGACCGAAAACCGCGCCCAGAACGGATTGAAGCGATGCGCTTCCGATTTACCGGAGGGTGCCGTCTTGCGGATGTCGAGGCTGGTGCGCGAGACCGAGACTTCCTCGCGTGCGCGGGCGGCCCGGTAGTTGACGCGAAAGGCGATGTAGACGGCGATCACGTCGAGGCCGAAGAAGCCGAACACCGGCCAGGCACCGCGCGACAGGAAAAACGCACCTGTCACCAGCCAGCCGAACAGCAGCGCGCCCATCAGGATGAAGAAACCTGTCCGGCCCAGCGACCGATGCGGGGTCAGTAGCGCCTGAAAGAATGGCTCGTCGGCCTGAAACGAGGCGTTTGTGTCGCTCATGAGGGGATATTATAGGAGGGAAATGGCGAGCCCCAAGTCCAAAGATTCTTCCATGTCCAAAAAAGAGCTGTTGCCCGGACGGCGCGATGGGTCGAACGCCAAGCCGCGCCCGCGCCCGGTGCGGCGCACTTCGCGCTATAGCCCGGCGGAAGTGCACGAGATCTTCCGGCGCTTTTCCGTCCAGAGGCCCGAGCCGAAGGGCGAGCTCGAACATGTCAACGCCTTCACGCTGCTGGTCGCGGTGGTGCTGTCGGCGCAAGCGACCGATGTCGGCGTTAACAAGGCGACGCGGGCGCTGTTCAAGATCGCCGATACGCCGCAGAAGATGCTGGCGCTGGGCGAAGCCAAGGTCGGCGAGTACATCCGCACCATCGGGCTCTGGCGCAACAAGGCGAAGAATGTGATTGCGCTGTCGCAAGCGCTGATCCGCGACTATGGCGGCGAGGTGCCTGACGACCGCGATGAATTGGTCAAGCTGCCGGGCGTCGGGCGCAAGACCGCCAATGTCGTGCTCAACATGGCCTTCGGCCAGCACACGATGGCTGTCGACACGCATATCTTCCGCATCGGCAACCGGCTCGGGCTGGCGCCCGGCAAGACACCGGAACAGGTCGAGCAGGGGCTGCTCAAGATCATCCCGGACGAATATATGCGCCACGCGCATCACTGGCTGATCCTGCATGGCCGCTATGTCTGCAAGGCGCGCAAGCCGGATTGCACGGCCTGCGTCATCGCCGACATTTGCAAGGCCGAGGTGAAGACGACCGACGTACCGGCACCGCTGGTGCCGATCGCGCCCCTTGAAATGGCTTCAGCGGCAGATCAGTAGCCGTAGCCGCGTGCCATCGCCGCGGCGAAGACCGGGATCAGCAGGAAGATGAAAGCCTCGGCGCGGATATAGGTCTTCACGGACGCAAGCTCAGTTGCCGGCACCAGGAACGAGGGATTGGCGCTTGCCTGCCTGTTCCAGGAAATGAAGCGGACGGTCGGGATGATCGACAGCAGCCCGACCATGCCAAACGCCGCCATCTTGGCCCAGAACACCCAGTTGTAGACGTAGAATTCCCAGCCCTTGAGGCCGTAGAAGACGCGGCCGATGCCGACGATGATGATCAGCGTGGCGATGATGCCATAGTGGCGATCGATGCCGGCGAGCCGCTTGAGCGTGGCAGCGGCCAGATCGCCGCGGATCAGCACGAATTCGGCGCCGATGATCCCTGCCAGTGAAAACACCAGCACATGATGGAAGATCGCAAGCACAAGATCGGTGGCGTCCATGCTTTTTTCCCTTGGGTCTGACGGCGCCGCCCCGCGCCTGAAAAAGGATCACGCTGCTAGTGTGAATCAGCCTGTCGCGAAAATAACACCGTCGCGCAAGATTCCCATAGTGGAGCCTGGATGATGGGCCGCATTGCCCTGGCTCTTGCACCAGACCGGCGATTTGCTAAGCGCTGACAATCCGTGCGAGGGCAGATCCCATGAACAATTCACCAGCGACCAGTGCTCCTGTCATCGGGACGAAGCGAACCATCCTGCGGGCACACCAGCTTGGCGATTTCGAGGCCTATGCCGCGATGTGGACCGATCCCGTCGTCACCCGTTTCATCGGCGGCAAGCCGCGCACGCGCGAAGAGAGCTGGATGCGCTTCCTGCGTCACGCCGGCCTGTGGTCGCTGCTCGGCTACGGTTTCTGGGCGATCGAGGAGAAGGCGACGGGCCGTTTCATCGGCGAGGCCGGTTTTCACGATCTCAAGCGCGATATGGAGCCGTCGATCGAGGGCATTCCCGAAGCCGGCTGGGCGCTGGTTCCGGCCGTGCACGGGGCGGGCTTCGCCACCGAGGTTGTTGGCCGCGTGCTCGCATGGGGCGAAGAGACGTTCGGGCGGGAGAAGACCGTCTGCATCATCGATCCGGAAAACGTCGCTTCGCTGAGGGTCGCGGCGAAGTGCGGTTTCCGGGAAGTGGTGCAGACCACCTATCACGACGCCCCGACCATCCTGCTGGCGCGGTGACCCTAGAGCCGGCTCTAATCAAAGGGATAGAGCATGATGTCGTCCGAAAAACCGCTTCACACTTTTCGGCATCATGCTCCAGGCGGCGTCATCGACTGGACATACCCGCTCTGTTAGCATCGAGTATAATGCGAAGGGGGGACGATCGATGCGTGCATTCAAGACGACAGCTCTAACGTTTTTCTGGGCGGTGCTGGTGCTCATGCTGGCCGGACGGCTGGCGGCAGCCGACGCGACGGCGCCGACCGCCGATATCGAGGGCGCCGCCGACAACCATCTCGCCAAGCGCTACGAAGGCTCGTTCATCGTCTCCTATGAGAAACTGGCCTTCACGGATTTCAGCGTGCCGCTGTCGCCGCTGAAGCCGAGCGCGGACCCCGACGCGCGCGATGCGATGAACAATCGTGTCTTCGCACCCGACAAGAAGGCCGAGGTCGAGGGCGCTTTGACCCGCATCGCCTATGTGCTGCCGGCCGAGCGTTCGCCGCTCGAAGTGCTGCGCAACTATCAGGATGTGATCGCGGCGGCCGGCGGCGAAATCCTGTTCGAATGCAAGAAGGAGGAATGCGGTGGCGCCGCTGACCGCTCGTCGAGCGGCGGGGGCGGCGACATGAGCCTGACGATGTATTCCTTCCATGAGAGCGATCTGAAGGACGCGGCATTCTCCAATGGCGCCTGCGCACTGACCTCCGGCATCAACGACCAGCGCTATTTCTCGGCCAAGGTGCCGCAGGACGGCGGCGACGCCTATGTGACCGTGCAGACCTATTCGATGACCGACGATCTCTACTGCAAGGAGCTCAACGGCCGCACCGTTGCCATCGTCCAGGTGCTGGAACCCAAGGCGCGCGACAAGAAGATGGTGGTGGTCGAGGCGGCCAAGATGGCGGATTCACTCTCCGCCACCGGCAGCATTTCGCTCTACGGCATCTTCTTCGACACCGACAAGGCCGACATCAAGCCGGAGTCGGAACCAACGCTGAAGGAAATTTCGACGCTGCTGGCCAACGACCCTGATATGGCCGTGATCGTCGTCGGCCACACCGACAATCAAGGCGCCTTCGACTACAATCTCGACCTGTCGTCGCGACGGGCGCAAGCGGTCAAGGCGGCACTTGTGTCGAAATACGGCATCGACGGGGCGCGGCTGACCGCTGCTGGCGCCGGCATGATGGCGCCTGTCGCCAGCAATGATGATGACGCGGGCCGCGCCAAGAACCGCCGTGTGGTTCTGGTCAAGTTGAACTGAAGCGAGTCTTCCGAACGAGGACGCATTCTAGCTGGCCTTGCGGCGCAGCTTTTGCGCCAGATCGACCCATGGATCGGTGACGATCTCTGCGGCCGGCGCGACGCTTTTGCAGAGCAATGCCGTTGAGGCGTCAAACGGCTGAGGTCTGGCGATTGCATAGCCCTGGGCATAGTCGACGCCGATCTTTTTCAGCGCCGCAATGATGCCATCGCTTTCGACGAACTCGGCGATGGTGCGCTTGCCCATGACCTTGCCGATGTGATGGATCATCTCGACCATGGCATGGTCAATGCGGTCTTCCATCATGTCCTTGACGAAGCTGCCGTCGATCTTGAGGTAGTCGACGGGCAGGTGCTTCAGATAGGCGAAGGACGACATGCCCGAGCCGAAATCGTCGAGCGCGAAGCGGCAGCCCAGGCCGCGCAGATCAGCGATGAAGCGCATGGCATTGTTGAGATTGGCAATGGCGCTGGTTTCGGTGATCTCCAGGCAGATCATGGCAGGCGAAATGCCATGGACGAGGAACTGTTCGCGCAGGAAGCCGAGGAATGTCTCGTCACCAAAAGTCGCTCCGGAAAGATTGATGGCGCAGGTGGAGATCGGAGCCGTGCGCGGATCGGCCTGCCGCGCGGCCAGGATGGCGAACGTGTTGCGGACCACCCAGCGGTCGATCGATGGCATCAGGCCATAGCGCTCGGCCGCGGGAATGAAGCTTTGCGGGGTGACGAAGCTGCCGTCTTCACTGGTCAGCCGCAACAGGATCTCGACATGTACACCTGCTTCGGCGGCGTCATCGTCGAGCGGCCAGATTTCTTGGGCATGAAGCCTGAAGCGGTTTTCTTCGAGGGCGGCGTGCAGGCGCTGTACCCAGGCCATCTCGCCGAAGCGCTCCTGCAGGGCCATGTCGCCATCGCTGTGGATCTGGACGCGGTTGCGGCCCTTTTCCTTGGCCATGTAGCAGGCGACGTCGGCGGCCCTGAGCGTTTCCTCGATCGTCACTCGCGCATCGGCGATCTGCACCATGCCGATGCTGACGCTGGTGTTGAAGGGCCTGCCGTCCCAGGCGAAATGCAGGTCTTGCACGGCTGCGCGCAGCCGTTCGGCGATGTCGGCCGCACTGTCGGCATCGCAATCGCCGAGCAGCACGCCGAACTCGTCGCCGCCCAGCCGGGCCAGCACATCGCCTGGCCGCAATTCGTTGGTCAGCCGCGCCGAAATCCGGCGCAGCAGCTGGTCGCCGGCAGCATGGCCGCAGGTATCGTTGACCAGCTTGAACTGGTCGAGGTCGAGATACATCAGCGCGTGCTGGCGGGGCCGGTCCGCCAAGTCCGCGATCGTTCTTTCCAGCCGGCTTTCGAAGTCGCGTCGGTTGGCCAGTCCGG
>NZ_RZRQ01000175.1:0-12491 GCF_003997785.1 Mesorhizobium sp. M7D.F.Ca.US.004.01.2.1
CTCGGGGTCGAGCGGCTTTTCTTCGTTTTCGTCGGCGTCAGGGCGGGCCATGGCAAATAATCCGGAACGGTTTTTCAATGAGCGCTCATAGCGAAGAGGCCCCTGAATTGATAGAGCACCAGTTCATGGAACCCACCGTGCTGGTGGCGGGCGCGGATGCGGCCGGCCTGCGCCTCGACCAGTGGCTGGCGGTGAGCCTCGGCCCGGATATGTCGCGCAGCCGCGTGCAGATGCTGATCAGGCAGGGCGCGGTCTCGGTCAACGGCAAACCGGTCGACGAGACCAAACGCAGGATGACGCCAGGCGAAAGCGTCTCGGTCGCCATGCCGGAGCCGGAGCCGGCAGAGCCGCAAGGCGAGAACATCGCGCTCGATGTGCTCTATGAGGATGACGAGCTGATCGTCATCAACAAGCCGGCGGGGCTTGTCGTGCACCCCGGCGCCGGCAACTGGACCGGCACGCTGGTCAACGCGCTGATCCATCATTGCGGCGACAGTCTTTCCGGCATCGGCGGCGTGCGCCGGCCGGGCATCGTCCACCGCCTCGACAAGGAGACCAGCGGCGTCATGGTAGTCGCCAAGACCGACCGCGCCCACAAGTCGCTGTCCGAAGCCTTCGCCGATCACGGCCTAACCGGCGACTTGGAGCGCGCCTATCTGGCGCTGGTCTGGGGTATACCGCAGAGGCCGACCGGAAGGGTCGACGCGGCGCTCGGCCGCGCCGCCGACCGCGTGCGCCGTGCCGTGGTGCCCGAAGGACGCGACGACGCCCGCCATGCGGTCACCCATTTCGCCGTGCAGGAGCGCTTCGGCGAGAACCAACAGGAGTTCGCCACGGCCAGCCTGGTCGAATGCCGGCTGGAGACCGGCCGCACCCACCAGATCCGTGTCCACATGGCGCATATCGGCCATCCGGTGATCGGCGACCCCGACTATGGCCAGGCCTTTCGCACCAAGGCCAACCGGCTGCCCGAACCGCTGAAAAGTCAGGTCAAGGCATTTCCCCGGCAGGCTTTGCATGCCTGGCTCCTTGCATTTCGCCACCCGGCTACCCATTTAACGATGAGGTTCGAAGCGCCTATACCGGGGGACATGGAGGAACTCGTAGGCGGTTTCCGCAAGCTCTGAACCTGCCACAGAAAAACCTGAGCGGCATTGTTCACTTCAGCGTGACACACTGTTTCGTGTTGAACAAATGCCTGTCTTTTCTGGTTTTGTTCCTGTATAAGATCCGATGTCGCGGGCGAGCCTTTTGGTGCTCGCGTCACATGCCCGCCGCGTTTCGGGGGCATCACTCCAATAGAGAGGGGGCGCTATCATGGCCCAGTCATTACCCAGTATCGTTTCCGGCGAAGGCGGCCTTAGCCGCTACCTGGAAGAAATCCGTCGCTTTCCCATGCTGCAGCCGCAGGAAGAGTACATGCTCGCCAAGCGTTACGCCGAGCATGAAGATACCTCCGCTGCGCACAAGCTCGTCACCAGCCACCTCAGGCTCGTCGCCAAGATCGCCATGGGCTATCGCGGCTACGGCCTGCCGATCGGCGAAGTGATCTCTGAAGGCAATGTCGGCCTGATGCAGGCCGTCAAGAAATTCGAACCCGAGCGCGGCTTCCGCCTCGCGACCTACGCCATGTGGTGGATCAAGGCCTCGATCCAGGAGTACATCCTGCGCTCGTGGAGCCTGGTCAAGATGGGCACGACCGCCAACCAGAAGCGCCTGTTCTTCAACCTGCGCAAAGTGAAGGGCAAGATCCAGGCACTGGATGACGGCGACTTGAAGCCCGACCAGATCGCCGAGATCGCCACCAGGCTGAACGTTTCCGAAGCCGAAGTGGTGTCGATGAACCGCCGCCTGTCCGGCGACGCCTCGCTCAACGCCCCCATCCGGGCGAGCGAAGGCGAATCCGGCGAATGGCAGGACTGGCTGGTCGACGACCACGAAAGCCAGGAAGAGATGCTGATCGAACAGGACGAGCTGGAAAACCGGCGCGGCATGCTGTCGGGCGCTCTTGCCGTGCTCAACGAGCGCGAGCGGCGCATCTTCGAGGCCCGTCGCCTCGCCGAGGAGCCGCTGACGCTGGAAGAGCTGTCGTCCGAGTTCGACATCAGCCGCGAGCGCGTGCGCCAGATCGAGGTGCGCGCCTTCGAGAAGGTGCAGGACGCGGTCAAGGCCGCAGCCAAGCGCCAGACCCAGGCGCTGCGCACCATCGAGGCCCAGCCCGCGGCGTAAAGCCGGCATCGGCAATGAACATCAAGGCGGCGTCAGGAAACTGGCGCCGCCTTTTTCTTTGGAGGTTCTGCCTTCGCGATTGGCGCTTCCCGGGGCGAAGAACCCAAGTTCTGAAAGGCGCCGGGGCCGCCAAAGCCCCTCAAAGCCCATCCAGCGGAAACTTCAGGTACCGCCGGCCATTCGCCTCGGGTTCCGGCAGCCTCCCGCCATTCATGTTGACCTGCAGTGCATGCAGGATCAGCCGCGGCATCGGCAGCGTCCGGTCGCGTGCCTCGCGAAGGGCGACGAACTCGGCCTCGCTGCGGGCGGCGACGAGATGGGTGTTGGACGCCTTCTGTGTGGCGACCGTGCTTTCCCACAAGGGCTCGCGGCCGCCCGCTTGATAGTCATGGCCGACAAAGACGCGTGTCTCGTCCGGCAACGCCAGAATGTCCTGGATCGAGCGCCAGAGCCGCGCGGCACTGCCGCCGGGAAAGTCAGTCCGCGCCGTGCCGCTGTCGGGCATGAACAGCGTATCGTGGACGAAGGCAGCATCGCCGATCACATAGGTGATCGAGGCCAGCGTGTGCCCGGGTGAGAACAGCACTTTGACTGGAAGCGTGCCGACCTGGAAGGTTTCGCCCTCTCCAAACAGCCTGTCCCACTGCGAACCGTCGGCGGGAAAATCCGGCCAATTGTAGATTGCCTTCCACAGTTTCTGGACGTCGACGACCCTGTCGCCGATCGCTGTCGGCGCTCCGGTCTTCTCACTCAGGTAATGCGCCGCCGAGAAATGATCGGCGTGCGGATGGGTGTCGAGGATCCACTCCAGCTCCAGCCCGTTTTCCCGGATGAAGTCGAGCAGGGCGTCGGCATTCTTCGTTGCCGTGGCGCCGGATTTCTCGTCGAAATCGAGGATCGGATCGATGATGGCGCAACGTTTCGTCGCCTGGTCGGCGACGACGTACTGAATGGCCCCGGTCGGCTTGTCATAGAAGCCGCTGACCTGCGGTCTGGCCAAAGCTACGTCCAATTTTGGCTTCCCCACCACCTTTAGCCGGCAGGAATGATTTTCTCTGACGACATCCGAGAGGAGTATGGTTGTCCTCTCGGATGCCTCAGTCAAGCATCATTTCGCTCGCGGCGACGGGAAAGCCAAAAACCGTTCCAAAGCGCCCGGGGGTCAGGCGGAGGGCTGCTTGGTCTTCCTGAGATACGGCAGGATGGTCTCGTAGGCGCCGAAGCGCTTGATCGCATCCTCGTTGGAGACGGCGGCGGTGATGATGACGTCCTCGCCTTGCTTCCAGTTTGCCGGCGTCGCCACCTGATGCTTGGCGGTGAGCTGCATGGAATCGACCGCCCGCAGGATCTCGTCGAAGTTGCGGCCCGTGGTCATCGGGTAGGTCAGCACCAGTTTGATCTTCTTGTCCGGTCCGATGACGTAGACGGAGCGCACCGTGGCGTTGTCGGCGGGTGTGCGGCCCTCCGACGTCTCGCCGGCACCGCCTGGCAGCATGTCGTAGAGCTTGGCGACCTTGAGGTCCTTGTCGCCGATCAGCGGGTAGTTCATCGTGTGGCCGGTCGCCGTCTTGATGTCGGCCTGCCACTTGTCATGGCTCGCGACCGGATCGACGGAAATACCGATGATCTTGACGTTGCGCTTCTTGAACTCGCCTTCCAGCCCGGCCATCGTGCCAAGCTCGGTCGTGCAGACCGGCGTGAAATTCTTCGGATGGCTGAACAGGATCGCCCAGCCGTCGCCGATCCATTCATGGAATTTGATCGTCCCTTGCGTGGTCTCGGCGCTGAAGTCCGGCGCAATGTCGTTGATACGAAGGCTCATGGCACATCTCCCCTGCAACAAATTCTGTCAGGAGCGAGGGGCGGCAAACCATGCCGCCATCACGACGTCCACGCTCCGGCATCGCCGCATCTTAGCGCAAAAATCGTGACCGCGAGATAATTTGAAACTCTTGTCGGCGGCGGAGCGAGCATTTTTATGCTGCCGTCGAGCCAAAAGCGCAGGAAAGACTTTTGGCTGGGCGGAGAGACCGCGCCGCCTCAGGTCTTGTTGACCGCCAGCGTCACGGTCAGGTCTTCCATGCGCTGTGCCAGCGCGCCAAGCGCGTTGGTCAGCACGCTGTCGTTCTTGTCGGCCTTGGTCAGCGCATCGTCGCGCGTCTTGCGCAAGGTCAGCACTTCGCTTTCCATGCCCTTGACGCGTTTCTGCAGCTCCGAAAGCTCGTCCATCACCATGATGCCGGCCATCACGGTCAGCCGCTGGTCCCCGATCTCGCCAAAGGAGTCCTTCAGATGCGAGACATAGCGGTCGAAACGTTCGGCAAGGTCGATCAGATGGTCTTCCTGACCTTCGTCGCAGGCCATCCGATACTGTTTGCCGTCGATGGAAACCGTGACTTGAGCCATGAGCCTACCTGTCCAGCCCCCTACCTGTCCAACACAGCGCGGATGGTTTCCATGGCGGTCACCAGCCGTCGCGACACTTCCTTGTTGGCGTCTTCCAGCCGTTCGGCGCGCGCTTCGGAATTGTCGAGTTCCTGCGCCAGCCGGGAGCGATCGGCATTCATCCGCTGCACTTCAGCCTCGGCTTCCGAGTAATCGCGTTCATGCTCGAGCTTGGCCGCGACGGCGTTTTCCAGCCCCTCGATGGCCTTGCCCAGCCTGGCGATGACTTCCTTGAGTGTGGCTTCCCCGGTCATGGCTTCGTCCTGTGCCCTGCCCATCACCGAATCGTTCGCGTTCAGAATGCGTTATCCGGGAAACATTAGGCACCGGGTGAAGGCAACGTCAACAAAGCTCTCGCGACTGTCCCCTGCTAACGCTAATGTAGACCCGCCGCCGGCATCACAAGACCGGCAAATGTGCGCCCGATTTGTTGACTAAAAGCCCGCGCCTGCTATGTGTCGCGCACCCTTTTCAGGGCTCTCCCAAGCCCCCAAACCCCCACTTCTGGAGGAACCATGACGTCGCGTGAACAACATGACCGGATGGCCAATGCGATCCGCTTTCTCTCCATGGATGCCGTCGAGAAGGCAAATTCCGGCCATCCCGGCCTGCCCATGGGCTGCGCCGACATCGCCACGGTGCTGTTCACGCGCTTCCTGAAATATGATCCCAAGACCCCGCACTGGGCCGATCGCGACCGCTTCATCCTGTCGGCCGGCCATGGTTCGATGCTGCTCTATTCGCTGCTGCATCTGACCGGTTACGAAGATATGACCATCGACCAGATCAAGCATTTCCGGCAGCTGGGCTCGAAGACCGCCGGCCATCCCGAATACGGCCATGCAACGGGCATCGAGACGACGACCGGCCCGCTCGGCCAGGGTCTGGCCAATTCGGTCGGCTTCGCGCTCGGCGAGCGCATCATGAACGCCGCCTTCGGCAATGACCTCGTCGACCACTACACCTATGTGCTGGCCGGCGACGGCTGCCTGATGGAAGGTGTGTCCCAGGAAGCCATCGCGCTTGCCGGCCACCTCAAGCTCAACAAGCTGATCGTCTTCTGGGACAACAACAACATTTCGATCGATGGTCCGGTTTCGCTGTCCGACAACACCGATCAGGTCGCCCGCTTCCAGGCTTCCGGCTGGAATGCCAGCCACATCGACGGCACCGATCCGGAAGCGATCGCCTATGCCATCGAAGCCGCCCGCCACTCCGACAAGCCGACGATGATCGCCTGCAAGACGACCATCGGCTTCGGCGCGCCGACCAAGGCCGGCACCAACAAGGCGCACGGTTCGCCGCTCGGCGCCGACGAGATCGCCGGCGCACGCAAGTTCTTCAACTGGGATTCGCCGCCCTTCGAGATTCCGGCCGACATCCTCGACGCCTGGCGCACTGCCGGCAAGGCCGGCGTTAAGGCACGTACCGACTGGGAAGGCCGTCTGGCCAAGGTCGACGCCAAACTGAAGGCCGAGTTCGAGCGCCGCCTCGCTGGCAAGCTGCCGTCCAATTTCGACGCTGTTATCGCCGACTATAAGAAGAAGCTGTCGACCGACAAGCCGAAGGTCGCCACCCGCAAGTCTTCCGAGATGGCGCTGGAGGTCATCAACGGCGCCGTGCCCGAGACCATCGGCGGTTCCGCCGACCTGACCGGCTCCAACAACACCAAGACCAGCCAGACCAAGAACATCACGCCGGACGATTATGGCCAGCGTTATGTCCACTACGGCATCCGCGAGCACGGCATGGCCGCCGCGATCAACGGCCTGACGCTGCATGGCGGCCTCATCGCCTATGGCGGCACCTTTATGTGCTTCTCCGACTATGCGCGTCCGTCGATGCGGCTGGCCTCGCTGATGGGCATCCGCTCGATCTTCGTCATGACCCATGATTCCATCGGTCTGGGCGAAGACGGCCCGACCCACCAGCCGGTCGAGCATCTGGCCGCATTGCGCGCCATCCCCAACCACAATGTCTTCCGTCCGGCCGATGCGGTGGAAACCGCCGAATGCTGGCAGATCGCTCTCGAGTCGGAAAGGACGCCGTCGACCCTGGCGCTGACCCGTCAGAACCTGCCGACGGTACGCACCGAATTCTCCGCGAAGAACCTGAGCAGCCAGGGCGCCTACGAACTGGCCGCGGCCAGCGGCGAGGCGGCGGTGACCATCTTCGCCACCGGCTCAGAGATCGAGATCGCGCTCGGCGCCCGTGACCTCCTCGAAAAGCACGGCCACCCGACCCGCGTCGTCTCGGTGCCTTGCTTCGAGCTGTTCGACCAGCAGAGCGCCGACTACCGCAAGAAGACGATCGGCAACGCACCGATCAGGATGGCGATCGAAGCCGGCATTCGCCAGGGCTGGGACCATCTGATCGGCAGCGACGGCATCTTCATCGGCATGACCGGTTTCGGCGCCTCGGGCACCATCGAACAGCTCTATCCGCATTTCGGCATCACCGCCGAGGCGGCGGCCAAGGCGGCGGAAGCACGCTTGCACGCCAAGTAAGATTCTGGCCAGCCCGGCGAAAACACGAAAAGCGGTTTCGCCGGGCTGGCCCAACCTAATCGATTTAAATCCACGTCGCTGCGGCTGGATTCTTTCCGCTTCCGCCGCTATGAAACTGCGGACCCATCGTCTGCCCTACAGCTCCCAGGGAGAGAATAATGACCGTCAGAGTTGCCATCAACGGATTCGGCCGCATCGGCCGCAACATCCTGCGCGCCATCCATGAATCCGGCCGCAAGGACATCGACGTCGTCGCCGTCAACGACCTCGGCCCGGTCGAGACCAACGCGCACCTCTTGCGCTATGACAGCGTGCACGGCCGCTTCCCGCATGAAGTCTCGGTATCCGGCGACCAGATCACCGTCGGCAAGGAGACGTTCAAGGTCACCGCGATCAAGGATCCGACCCAGCTGCCGTGGAAGGAACTCGGCATCGACATCGCGCTCGAATGCACCGGCATCTTCACCGCCCGTGACAAGGCCGCCGCGCATCTGACCGCCGGCGCCAAGCGCGTCGTCGTTTCGGCCCCGGCCGAGGGCGCCGACCTCACCGTCGTCTACGGCATCAACCACGACCAACTGACCAAGGACCACATCGTCATCTCGAATGCGTCGTGCACCACCAACTGCCTGGCGCCGCTGGCAGCAGTGCTGCACGAAACGGTCGGCATCGAAAAGGGCATGATGACGACGATCCATTCCTACACCGGCGACCAGCCGACGCTGGACACCATGCACAAGGATCTCTACCGCGCCCGCGCCGCGGCCCTGTCGCAGATCCCGACCTCGACCGGTGCCGCCAAGGCGATCGGCCTGGTGTTGCCCGACCTCAAGGGCAAGCTCGACGGCATTTCGATCCGCGTGCCGACCCCGAACGTCTCGGTCGTCGACTTCAAGTTCATCGCCAAGCGCGCGACGACCGTGCAGGAGATCAACGACGCCGTGATCGCCGCCTCCAACGGCAAGCTCAAGGGCATCCTCGGCGTCACCCATCACCCGAACGTCTCGATCGATTTCAACCACGATCCGCGTTCTTCGATCATGGCGCTCGACCAGACCAAGGTGATGGACGGCAACTTCGTTTCGGTGCTGTCCTGGTACGACAATGAATGGGGTTTCTCCAACCGCATGGGCGATACCGCGGTCGCCTTCGGCAAGACCATCGCCTGATCGCAAAGCTCTCTTTTCGAAACCTGGAACGCCCGGCTTTGTCCGGGCGTTTTTCATGCGGGCGGCTGGCGCCTTGCCGATTTGTGTCCTGAGCGCCAAAACATCCGAAAATCAGCGGCATAGGTCAAAAAGCCTCCCTGCCGCCTTGCACTGGTCACGTCTTCGCCCCACTCTCTCGTAAAGCAGGAGACAGACGAATTTGAGGGGCTGATTTCAGGATGGAGCATGCGATCTATCTCGTTACGCTGGTCGGCACAGCGCTTGTCGTCGCCGCCGCGTTTTCGAGCCTGATCGCCTTCCGCTTCGGCGCCCCTCTTCTGCTCCTGTTTCTCTGCATTGGCCTGGCCAGCGGCACCGACGGTCTCGGCATCCAGTTCGACAACGCCCGCATCGCCTATTTTGCCGGCTCATTGGCGCTGGCCGTCATCCTGTTCGATTCCGGTTTCGGCACGCCGCTCAACGCCTTGCGGCAGGCGGCGGGACCGGCTCTGTCGCTGGCGACATTTGGCGTGCTTTTGACCACCGGCCTGTTTGGCGCCGCCGCCCACTATCTGCTCGACCTTACCTGGCTGGAATCCTTCCTTCTCGGTGCTGCCGTCGCCTCCACCGATGCAGCGGCCGTGTTCTTCCTGCTGCGCGCCGGCGAGATCAACCTTCGCGAGCGCGTGCGCTCGACGCTTGAGGTGGAATCCGGCACCAACGACCCGATCGCCATCTTCCTGACCATCACGCTGGTCGAGATCATCGCCGCCCACGCCAACCCAGAGACCAATGTCCTGGTCACCAGCCTGTTCCTCGGCTTCCTCCTCAACATGGGTCTCGGCGCCGTCGTCGGCGTGCTTGGCGGCCTCGCCATCGTGCGCCTCGTCGACCGGCTCAACCTCGACCACGGCCTACTGCCGATCTTCGTGCTGACCTTGTCGCTGATGGTCTTTGCCGCCGCCGGCGCCATTGGCGGCTCGGGCTTCCTGGCGGTCTATATCGCCGGCCTCATCGCCGGCAATTCCGACATCCGCGCCGTCACCATCCTCAAGCGTTTCCAGGACGGCATGTCGTGGCTGGCGCAGATCATCATGTTCCTCATCCTCGGCCTGTTCGCGACGCCGTCGCAGTTTCCGGCGATCATGGTGCCGGCGGTAGCGCTCGGCCTGTTCCTGATGTTCATCGCCCGCCCGATCGCGGTCTGGCTCTGCCTGATCCCGTTCCGTCTGCCGCGCCCCGAAGTCGCCTTTGTCTCCTGGGTCGGCCTGCGCGGCGCGGTGTCGATCCTGCTCGCCATCACCCCGCTGCTCGGCGGGCTGGAAAACGGCCGCGTCATCTTCAACACCGCCTTCATCATCGTTCTGGTGTCGCTGGTCATCCAGGGCTGGACGGTCGGGCCGCTGGCGCGCCGCCTCGGTCTCATCGTGCCGGCGCGGCTCGGCCCGCTGGACAAGGTCGAGCTGGAATTGCCGGGCTCGGCCCATCACGAGCTTCTCGCCTATCGTGTGGCACACGGCAGCCCGGTGGCGCGCGGCGAACGCATCCCGCGCTGGGCACGGCCCTCGCTGGTGCTGCGCGACGGCCGCTCGATGCGCTTCCAGGACATGGGACGGCTCGCCGCCGGCGACCAGGTCTACATCTTCGTGCCGGACCGCTATCCGCGCCTGCTCGACAAGCTTTTCGCCAGCCGCGCCGTGGTCGACCCCGAGGACGCCGATTTCTTCGGTGCTTTCGCTGTCGACCCCGCGCGCTCCGCCGCCGAACTGGAAGCGGCCTATACGCCAGGCCTGACCGAAGCGGAGCAAAAGCTCACCGTCGGCGCGCTGGTCACCGCGCGGCTCGGCGGTCATGCCGAATATGCCGACCGCGTGCTGCTCGGCCCGATCGAGCTGATCGTTCGTGACGTCGACGACAAGGGCAAGATCACAGGCCTCGGCCTTTCCTTCGAGCCGACCGCGCCGGTGGCGCGGGTGCCGGTTTTCCTCAGCGCCGGCGAGATCGGCGACCGTGTCTCCGCCTTCATCCGCAACTGGCGCAAGCCCACCGAGACGCAGATGGCGGAGGCGCGGGCAGACGAGAAACCAGCCTCTGAGCCGACAGCGGAGAAGGTAACGACCGAGAGCTGACAACTTCGATTGTGGGTGCTGCCCTTCATCCGCCCGCCGGCACAGAATCGTACCGCTTTCAAAATTTCGGTTCGAACCCAGCCTAAGCCTTGCATCATCGTTGGCGCGGGGTATGGTCCCCCGGTTTTTCGCGAAAAGGAACCCGCATGGCCGCCTTCAAGACCCTCGACGATATCGGCAACATCAGCGGCAAGCGCGTGCTGGTACGCGTCGACCTCAACGTGCCCGTCTCTGACGGCAAGGTCACCGACGCCACCCGCATCGAACGCATCGCGCCGACCATCGCCGAACTGTCGGCCAAGGGCGCCAAGGTCATCCTGCTTGCCCATTTCGGACGGCCCAAGGACGGTCCCTCGCCAGAATTCTCGCTGGAGCCGATCGCCAGGGCGGCGGCAGATGTGCTCGGCCGCCCCGTCGGCTTCGCCAGCGACTGCGTCGGCGACGTAGCGGGAAGCGCCATCGCCGCCATGAACAAAGGCGACGTGCTGCTGCTCGAAAACACCCGCTTCTACAAGGCCGAGGAGAAGAACGATCCGGCCTTCACCGAAAGGCTCGCCGCCAATGGCGATATCTTCGTCAACGACGCCTTCTCGGCGGCGCACCGCGCCCATTCCTCGACCGAGGGGCTGGCGCATCTGTTGCCGGCCTTTGCCGGCCGCACCATGCAGGCCGAACTCGAAGCGCTGGAGAAAGGTCTGGGAAAACCGGTCCGTCCGGTCGTCGCCATTGTCGGCGGCGCCAAGGTCTCGACCAAGATCGACCTGCTGATGAACCTGGTAAAGAAGGTCGACGCACTCGTCATCGGCGGCGGCATGGCCAACACCTTCCTCGCCGCGCGCGGCACCGATGTCGGCAAATCGCTGTGCGAGCATGATCTCGCCTCGACCGCCAAGCAGATCATGATCGAGGCGGCAGAGGCCGGCTGCGCCATCATCCTGCCGGTCGACGGCGTCGTCGCCAGGGAGTTCAAGGCGGGCGCGGCCTGCGAGACCGTCGCCATCTCCGACGTGCCGGCAGACGGCATGATCCTCGACGTCGGCGCCAAAACCGTGACGACCATCGGCGAATGGATCGACCGCGCCGCGACACTGGTCTGGAACGGTCCGCTCGGCGCCTTCGAGATCGCGCCCTTCGACCATGCGACGGTGGCGGCGGCCAAGCACGCGGCGGCGCGCACCAAGGCCGGCAAGCTGATCTCGGTCGCCGGCGGCGGCGATACGGTGGCGGCGCTCAACCATGCCGGCGTCGCCGACGACTTCACCTATGTCTCGACCGCAGGCGGCGCTTTCCTGGAATGGATGGAGGGCAAGCCGCTGCCAGGCGTCGATGTGCTGAAGCGCTGAGGCTCTGACGATCAACACTCGGAGAGCGAACAAGGGCGCCAGCAGCTTTCAATCGATTCGCGCTTTCCGATGCCATTCCTTTGGCGGTAGACTTCCGTTAAGCGCGGAACGAACCCCTTCAGGAGAAGCAACAATGAGCGAACGTCTCGAAGACATTGCCGCCGCGATCGTCGCCGATGGCAAGGGCCTGCTAGCCGCCGACGAAAGTTCCGGCACCATCAAGAAGCGCTTCGACGTCATTGGCGTTGAATCGACCGCCGACAGCCGACGCGACTACCGCGAGATGATGTTCCGCGCCAGGGAGGCGATGACCCGCTACATTTCCGGCGTCATCCTCTATGACGAGACGATCCACCAGAAGGCCGCCGACGGCACGCCGCTGGTCGACATCATCAAGGCGGCCGGCGCCATCCCCGGCATCAAGGTCGATGCCGGCGCCAAGCCGCTGGCCGGCTTTCCCGGCGACACCATCACCGAGGGCCTCGATGGCCTGCGCGAGCGCCTTGCCGACTACTACAAGCTCGGCGCCCGCTTCGCCAAATGGCGCGCGGTGATCGACATCGACCAGGCCAAGGGCGTGCCCTCGGCCAACTCGATCAACTCGAACGCCCATGCGCTCGCCCGCTATGCAGCCCTTTGCCAGGAGGCCGGCATCGTGCCAATCGTCGAGCCGGAAGTGCTGATGGACGG
>NZ_RZRQ01000176.1:0-12486 GCF_003997785.1 Mesorhizobium sp. M7D.F.Ca.US.004.01.2.1
GTTCTGGGTGCGCCCAGAGACGCGCGGCATCATTCCACTCGATGGTTTTCACGCGCCGAAAAGCCTGAAGAAAACGATCAAGAAGCACCCTTTCGACATCCGTTTCGATTTCGATTTCGAAGCCACGATCGACGGTTGCGCGGAAAAACGTGCGGAACGGCGGTCGACCTGGATCAACGCGCCGATCCGCGAAGCCTATGTCGAACTGCATCGGATAGGGCATTGCCATTCGGTCGAGGCGTGGCGCGAGGACCGGCTGGTCGGCGGTCTCTATGGCGTATCGCTTGGCCGGGTGTTTTTTGGCGAAAGCATGTTCGCCAGGGAGACGGACGCCTCCAAGACCTGCCTTTTCTATCTCGTCGAGCGGTTGAAGGCACGCGGCTTTGCTCTGCTTGATACGCAGTTTACCACCGAGCACCTCAAGCGCTTCGGCGCGATCGACGTGCCGCGCGGCAAATACGAGAAGATGCTGGCCGACGCACTGAAGGGCGAGGCCGTATTCTACCCCTGACGATTGAGCCCCTTATTTCCCGGCAGCGGCTTCCATCGGCGTATGCGCATGGAACATCATCTTCCAGCCATTGACGCGATGGACATAGCCGGTGCTGACCAGGGCCGCGTAGGGTTCGCCGTTCTCCCGCGTGGCATGCGCCTCGTAGGTCAGCATGACAATGTCGCTGCCCGGCTCGATGATACCCTTGAGGTCGATCTTCAGGTCCCGCCAACGGTTGGGCCTGGTTGCGGTCTTGGCGAGATCAGCATTGTCCATCGCCTTGGCCATCTGCGGAAATGCCACCAGGCATTCGGTGTCGGCATTGGCCGCATAGTAGGCCGCGTCGCCCGTCCAGAACCCCTTTTCGAGCTCCAGCAACTCTTTCTTGCCGGCGGTGATCCGCTTGCTGTCTGACATCGGAAAATCCTCCCTACGCATAAATGCACGGTCGTCAGGCCCAACGCATGGTGGCCAGGACGGTTCCGAAGGATCAGTTGGAGTCGGTCGTATCGGGTTCCGAAGCGTCCGGCTCAGCCACATCAGGCTCGGTCACGTCTGGAGTGGCTGCGGGCTTCGGTTTGGCTGCGGCAGGCTTGGGTGCCTCGGCTTTGGTTGCGTCGGCCTTGGCGCCGTCGGGCGCCGGCACATCCGACTTCTGCTTGCATTCCTTCAGCCAGACGTCATAGACGGCATGTTCGACGGCGTTGAGGCCGGGGCTTTCGGCAAACATCCAGCCGGTGAAGATGCGGCGGATCTTGCGGTCGAGCGTGATCTCGTCGACCTCGACGAAGGAATCCGTCTTCGGCTCCTCGGTCTGCGGCCGCGAATAGCAGACGCGCGGCGTCACCTGCAAAGCACCGAACTGTACGGTCTCGTCGATATAGACATCGAAGGTGATGATGCGGCCGGTGATCTTGTCGATGCCGGCAAACTCGGCGACGGGATTGGTGACCCGGTTCGCTCCCGCGGGCGGCGCCGGCGCCGGCGCGGCGGGTTCAGGCGAAGCCGCGAGGGCCGCGGTGCTGACGGCAAGGCCGGCGGCTACCATCAGGCCGCCCATCGATGTCAGGCTGAAAAAGCTCATATAGGGGTACCGGTGGTTCGCGCCCGGGTGATTCTGTCGATCGCCAAGGCTAGTCGCCGTTTTCTGATCAGCAAGCAGCTAAACACCAATTGTGGCGATAAAGGACCGGCTTGCACCTTGCGCCGTTACAAGTCGGGGCCGTTACGACCCGGGCGTCCAGGCGTCATAGTCGCCGGTGACCTGCGGGCGGTGCTGATTGGTCAGTACCGAACCCTTCGGACGATAGGCTGCCGGAGTGCCGGTCAGATTGGGCTGATGCGACTTCTGCCAGTCGCGCGGCTTGTAGTCTTCGCCGGACGGCGCGACGTCGACACGGTGATGTATCCAGCCGTGCCAGCCAGGCGGTATCGCTGAGGCTTCCGAATAGTTGCGGTAGATGACCCAGCGGCGCGTGCGGCCTTCCGAATCGATGCCGCCCTCATAATAGATGTTGCCCGTCTCGTCCTGGCCGACCCTCTTGCCATGCCGCCAGGTGTGCAGGCGCGTTCCCAGCGTCTGGCTGTTCCACCAGGTGAAAAACTGCGTAAGGAAAGTCTTCATCACAAAACCCTCGCGCCGACGGCGCCCGTTTCCTGCTTATGGCGTCAGGCCTTGCCGAAGGCAAGGCTTTTGCCACGTGGAGCGCGCAAATGGCTTGCCGGAAACCCGATACAAGCCTGTGATCTTTCCGGGCGACAGGATGGGCGCTTGCCAAGCCTTTGCGGTCTTTCTAAAGCTCTGCGCGCCCATGCGGGCATCCAGCCCGGCTTGAGGCCGAAGGAGGTGACGATTGGCCACGGAATTGCCGACCACCGATATCCGCATCAGCACTGAGGCGATTCGCCGCCGCAAGGCCGGCACGCCGATTGTCTGCCTGACCGCCTACACCTACCCCGTCGCCCGTCTGCTCGACGACCATGTCGACCTGCTTCTGGTCGGCGACAGTGTCGCCATGGTCCTGCATGGCCACAAGACGACGCTGGGCGCCTCGCTGGAGATGATGATCGCGCATGGCCAGGCGGTGATGCGCGGCTCGGCCAGGGCCTGCGTCGTCGTCGACCTGCCGGCTGGCACCTATGAGGCTTCGGCGACACAAGCCGTTGCCTCGGCGCGGCGGGTCATCGACGAAACCGGCTGCCAGGCGGTGAAGCTCGAAGGCGGCGTCGACATGACCAGCCAGATCGCGGCCATCGTCGCCGCTGGCATTCCGGTGATGGGACATATCGGCCTGCAGCCGCAATCGGTCGAGAAGGACGGCGGCTACAAGATCAAGGGCCGCACCGAGGAGGCTGTCGCGGCTTTGCTTCGCGATGCGCTTGCCGTCGAGAACGCCGGGGCTTTCTCGGTGGTCATCGAAGGCACGGTCGAGGCCGTCGCCGCCGATATCACCCGCCGCATCGCCATTCCAACCATCGGCATCGGCGCCAGCGGCGACTGCGACGGCCAGATCCTGGTCATCGACGACATGGTCGGGCTCACCGTCGACCGCGTGCCGAAATTCGTCAAGGAATATGCCGATCTGCGCAGCGTGATCTCGTATGCCGCCGAAACCTACGCGGCGGAGGTGCGAAGCCGGACATTCCCCGGTCCCGGCCATGTCTTTTCGGCGACAAAGAGCAGGGATGACGCATGAGCCAGCCCGTCGTCGTCGACAGCGTTGCCGCACTTCGCGCGCAAATCCGTGACTGGCGGCGCGATGGCCTTCGTGTCGCCATGGTGCCGACCATGGGCGCATTGCATGACGGGCACATCTCGCTGGTCAGGATCGCGCTCGAAAGGGCCGATCGCTGCGTCGTGTCGATCTTCGTCAACCCGACGCAGTTCGCGCCGACCGAAGACCTCGACAAATACCCGCGCCAGCTCGCCCGCGACCTCGACCGGCTGGGCGTGGCAAAAGCCGACCTTGCCTTCACACCGACGGTTGGCGAGATGTATCCTGCCGGCTTCGCTACAAAAATCTCGGTCGGCGGCCCCTCAGCCGGGCTCGAATCGGACTTTCGGCCGACCTTTTTCGACGGCGTCGCCACCGTGGTGGCAAAGCTCCTCCTGCAGGCAACGCCCGACTGTGCGGTCTTTGGCGAGAAGGACTACCAGCAGCTTTGCGTCGTCAGGCAGCTCTGCCGCGACCTCGACCTGCCCGTCGACATCATCGGCGCGCCGACGATACGCGACGCGCATGGTCTCGCCATGTCGTCACGCAATGCCTATCTCAGTGAGGCCGAACTGACGATCGCCCGCCAGCTCAACGTGATATTGCGCAACACGGCAGTGGCCCTGGCGGCAGGCGCCGACCAGAGCGACGCAACCGAAGAGGCCCGCCGCGCCCTCGTCGCTGCCGGCTTCCAGAAAGTCGACTATGTCGAGGCCCGCGAAAGCCTGACGCTGGCACCTTGGCGTCAAGACCGCGCAGGGCGCCTGCTCGCGGCCGCATGGCTCGGCAAGACCAGGCTGATCGACAATGTGGAGGTTGCCTCTACCTAAAGTGGATCGTCGATGCGGCGGCTTTCTGCCCGCGCCTACGGCTCTCCTATTCGTCCGCTGCTCCTGACGAACAATTGCCCCACGAGGATCCCGACAATGCCTGCGCAGGCTTTCACGACTGCGTCGGAAAGCTGCGCGTGGCGACCGGGATCAATGATCTGAAGCAGTTCCAATATGCCGGCGGTCACAGCCACGAAGATCACGGCTTGATACAGTCGATTGGGGAAGCCGAGCGCCAGGGCGAAGCCCAACAGGACATAGGCCAAGGCACGCTCAACATTCGCTTCGGCGATGTGCGGCCGCATCTGGATCGGCGACAAGGTCGCGAAAGTGATGATGGCGAGCAGCGCCAGCGCTAGAGTGCGGGACAGTTTGGTCATATCCTTGCATATCCGTCGTGAGCCGGCACAGCAAATGCCGGGATGACGCATGGCCGGATCGCTGCCGCCATGCCGTGCTGCCCGCCGGTGGCTTTCGTCGAACTATTCCTCGGTCGGCATATGCAGATACATAGACTGGATGCCGACCCGACCCGGCCCGGTGAACCGGTTGACGATAAAATTCATGTTGGCTCCGAAGAAGCCGCTCGACAGGCGGTCGATCTTGGTTTCCATCCTGACCGAGACATCCTTGAACAGCCAGCCACCCGGTTCGATGTCGATGGTTTCGCCGGCGGCGAGCGTCTTTTCGAAGACATTGCCATAGCCGTGCAGCCAGACGATGCCGTCGCCGGAATCGCCGCGAAAACGGTCGATGAAGAAGCCGCTCTGGCCAAACAGCATCGTCGCCAGGCCGCGCACGCGCTCGAAGGTGTAGTCGACATTGCCGGTGGCGGCGAGAAACTGGTGCTCGCGCACCTGGATCTCCTCGCCGTGCCTGAGATGGATCGGCACGATGTGGCCCGGCCCATCGCGGCTGAAGGCAACGATGCCCGCCCCCGACGCCTCGGTGACGAAGATCTGCATGCCGGCCATCATACGCTTCAGCGCACCCTTCAGCGATTTCAGGCCGATGGTGATGGTGGAATTCTTCCACAAAAGGATGTGGTGCTCGAAATAGACCGGCATCCGCGTCACATCGACCGAAAGCACCGGCACCAGCTCGCCCGCAATGTGATAGGTGACGCCGCCAAAGGTTTCGTCCGACACCTGTGTCGGCATCAGTTCCGGCAAGCTTGGCATGAACATCCCCCTCGCGCCGTCGCGTCCCTTGGATGCGGACGCGGGCTCAGGCAGCGTTGATACGACTGCGGGGGCCGGTCAAATCAAAAACGCGAGACAATTACCGGCCGGGCTGTCTATCCGAGCGACTTCTCGAAACTCAGCGTCGTCGGCCTTGAGCTCTCACGGGATTCTGCGGCGGCGCTGACGGGCAAGAAACCCTTCGATCGGTAGAAAGCAATGGCAGCGCCATTGGCCTCCTCGACCTCGACACGCAGCGTTCGCGCTTCCGGGAAACTGGCTTCGACCTCGTCGAGCAGTGCCTGCCCGATCCCTCGCCTTTGGCAGTCCGGATGGACGTAGAGCTGGTTCAGCAGAATGACCTTCGCATCCGCGGTTGCGGCGGCGAAAGCCATGCCGCCAATACGCTTGCCGTCATCGGCCACCAGGAATTCCGAGTTCGGCCGTGTCAGCCGCGAGCGGAGCGAGGCAATCGAGTGCCATTCATCGGTGATCTCGGTGACTTTGGCAGCGCCATAAATGGCGTCATAGGTCGCATGCCAGGTTTCCACCAGCAGCGTCCGCACAGCGGCAAGGTCGCGTTCGCCTGCGGTGCGGACGAACACGGATTCTTTCCCCGCCTATGCAGCGACCGGCTTGTGCCGGAAGTCGATCACGGCAAGCAGCACGACCCAGACCAGAAGCACCATGCTGCCCGGCATGTTGGCCGCCATGGCAGTGTCGGAGAAACCGGTTGCCGCGGTAGCGAAACCGCCGATCAGGACACCCACGGCGCCGGCGCCGCCAAGCGACGACAGCCACAACGGACTGTGCCTAGCCTGACGCAGGGCGACATTGGCGAGCAAAACCGTCAAGCCGAGCAGCATGGCACTGATCGCGGCAAAGCCGACTTCGATCTGGCGCACGGCGAAGGCGGCACTGAACAACGATGGTTTTGTCGCCGCATCAGCCATTGCCCAGGCATCGACCACCGCTTTCAGTGCAATGCCGTCGACGGCCTGCAAGGCAGCTGCCGCCGCCAGAGACGCTGCGCCGAATACGGTCGTCAGAAGCGCCCAGCCACGAAGCGGGCCGGCCGACGGACGGCCAAGGATGAGCACCAGGCCGGCGACCATAGACAGGACGCCGGCAAGCTGTGCCATGTGGCTGAACAGCCAGACAGGGTCGGCGGCATATTCACGGAAGGCGCGAAGCGCATCATTCGGGTCTTCATGCATCGGATGAAGCAGCGTGCCGACAAAAAGCAGCACGGCGCCGGCAATCAACAGAGCCGACGAGACGCTTGCCGGGTTTCCCGGGTTCGGGTCTCCGCTCATTGATCCGCTATGCCGAGCTTAGTCTTCACCAGGTCGTTGACTGCTTGCGGGTTGGCCTTGCCGCCGGTCGCCTTCATCACCTGGCCAACGAACCAGCCGGCCATGCTCGGCTTGGCGCGCGCCTGTTCGACCTTGTCGGGGTTGGCAGCGATCACCTCATCGACAGCCTTCTCGATGGCGCCGGTGTCGGTGACCTGCTTCATGCCACGGCTTTCGACCAGCTGGCGCGGATCGCCGCCCTCATTCCAGACGATTTCGAAAAGATCCTTGGCGATCTTGCCGGAAATGGTGCCATCCCTGATCAGATCGATGACCGCGCCCAACTGGTCGGGCGAAACCGGAGCGTTTTCAATGTCTTTTCCGGCCTTGTTCAGCTGCCCGAGCAGATCGTTGATGACCCAGTTGGCGGCCAGTTTGCCGTCGCGGCCGGCGGCCACCTTCTCGAAATAATCGGCGATCGGCTTTTCCGACACCAGGATCGAGGCGTCATAGGTCGACAGGCCGAGCGACGCGATCAGCCGCGCCTTCTTGTCGTCGGGCAGTTCTGGCAATTCCTTGGCCAGTGCATCGACATAAGCCTGGTCGAATTCCAGCGGCAGAAGATCCGGATCGGGGAAGTAGCGGTAATCATGCGCCTCTTCCTTGGAGCGCATCGAACGCGTCTCGCCCTTGACGGCGTCGAACAACCGCGTTTCCTGGTCGATCTTGCCGCCATCCTCGAGAATGGCGATCTGCCGGCGCGCCTCGTAGTCGATGGCCTGGCCGATGAAGCGGATCGAGTTGACGTTCTTGATCTCGCAGCGCGTGCCGAACTCGCCGCCCGGCTTGCGCACCGAGACGTTGACGTCGGCGCGCATCGAACCTTCGTCCATGTTGCCGTCGCAAGTGCCGAGATAACGCACAATGGTGCGCAGCTTGGTGACATAGGCCTTGGCTTCGTCGGCCGAGCGCATATCCGGTTTGGAGACGATTTCCATCAGCGCCACGCCGGAGCGATTCAGGTCGACATAGGACATGGTCGGATGCTGGTCGTGCATCGACTTGCCGGCATCCTGCTCCAGATGCAGCCGCTCGATGCCGACCTCGATGTCCTCGAATTCGCCCTGGCGGTCCGGGCCGACCGAGACGATCACGGTGCCCTCGCCGACGATTGGCTGCTTGAACTGCGAGATCTGGTAGCCCTGCGGCAGGTCGGGATAAAAGTAGTTTTTCCGGTCGAAGACTGACTTGTGGTTGATCTGCGCCTTCAGCCCAAGGCCGGTGCGGATCGCCTGCTTGACGCATTCCTCGTTGATGACGGGCAGCATGCCGGGCATCGCCGCATCGATCAGGCTGACATTGGCGTTAGGCGCCGCGCCGAAAGCGGTCGAGGCGCCCGAAAACAGCTTTGCTTCCGATGTGATCTGCGCATGGACCTCGAGGCCGATGATGATCTCCCAATCGCCGGTGGCGCCGGAAACAAGGCGCTTGGCGTCGGGCGTGCGGGTGTCGATGAGGGACATTTTGGCCTGCGTATTGGAACTACGGATTATGCGTTTACGCATATTTTGGTGTGCAACTTCGCTAGTGCAAACCGCCAAAAGAGACAAGCGCAAAGCCGCAGACTGGCCTTTTCAGCCGCTTTCGCCTATTGGATGTCCATTCCAATGGAGAGTGGATGTCCACTTACGCTCAGTCCCGGTAAGGCCCTGACCTCCTAGCGAGGCAGGGCAGAAAACCTGAAACCCCGTGCCGCGAAGCTTCGCGGTGGCGGCATTTTTTGTTTTCCCGGAAAAACTCTCCCATGGATATTTCGCGCATAGAACAGCGCATCCTGCACCTGCTCGCGCAGGGCGGACGCATTGAAATAGAAAAGAACGAGAAAAAGCGGATCGCCTCCGTCAAATGCCTGACCCGCGATGGCTGGCACTATCCGGGCGTCGATCTCGACATGTTTCGAAAACTGAAGCGGAAGAAGGCGGTTTCTTCGTCGGGAGGCGGACCCTACCGCATCACCCGGCGCGGGCTCGAACTCGTCCGTTCCGAACTCGACAACAGGTAGATACGGCTCCCGCCCGTCGGTTCTCCGGCCGGCGGTTCCCTTCACCGCTCAGGCGGTGGCGATATAGGCCCTGATCTCGTCGGCCTCGCGTTCGACATCCTCGATGCGGCGCTTGACCACGTCGCCGATGGACACGATCCCATCGAGCATGCCGTCCTTTTCCACCGGCAGATGGCGGAAACGGCCTCGGGTCATGATCTCCATCACCTCGTTAACGGTGTGGTTTTCGTTGCAGATCTTCACCTTCGGCGTCATCGCCGAACGCACGGCGATATCGAGCGCGGCTCCACCTTCGCGGGCGACAACCCGCACAATGTCGCGCTCTGAAAGGATGCCGACGATCTTGTGATCGCCATTGGTGATGACCAGCGCACCGATCTTGTGTTCTGCCAGGATGCGGATGGCTTCGCTAAGCTTTTCGTTCGGCCCGAGCGTGAACACGTCATGGCCTTTTTTCTCGAGAATTGCCTTAACCGTCATGGCGTCCTCCTCTGCTTTGCCTGCCGGTTCCTGCCCTGACCGGCCTTCACATAAGAGTGAACATCGTGCGCCGCGATCGGTTGCATTTCAAGTGCGGTCGTCGGTCTCCCATTCAGGCGCCTGCCATCGCCTGTCGAACCAGCGCAGGCCGAAGAAGCCCGCGACAAAGCCGCCAATATGGGCTTCCCAGGCGATCTGGCCGTCTACCCCCGGGGCAAAGCCGAGAAGGCCTGTGGCGAGATTGATGATCATCCACACGGCAAGGAAGATCACGACGCCGCGCAAGCGCAATACGAATGCGATCGGCAGCACAGGACCGGCGAAAGCCGCCTTGCCGGCCGAACGGTCGGTGCGGAAGCCAAAACGCGCCGCAGCCCCCATCATGCCTGATATCGCACCGGAAGCGCCGACCAGCGGCGCCTCTCCGTAAGGGTGCACCGCCCAGAAAAGCGCGACCGAAGCCAGCCCGGTCACGGCAAAGAACAGCGCGAACCAGAGCGTGCCGAGGCGATTTGCCAACGGCGAACCGAAAGCGGCGAGCCACACCATGTTGATGGCAATGTGGGCAAGGCCACCATGCATGAAGGCGTAGGTGAAGGGCCGGGAAAACAGGAACCAGTCGAAGCCGTATTGGCCGGTGTAGAGAACAGGGATGAAGGCCCCGTCATACAGCAGTGTCATCTGCTGGGATTCGCTCAGCACATACTGCTGCAGCAGATAGACGGCCACGCAGATGCCGATCACCGCCAGCACCACGGGCGGCAGATTGAACACCGGCTCGCGCCGCTGTGGCGGCGCGTCCTGGACCGGGTCGGCATCCGGGGGCGTTACCGGTTCACTCATTGAAGTTGCACTCACTGCGGGATTCGGGATTCGAGCATCTAGATCACCGCGGACCGAACAGCAAACCGCGAATCGCTGGGCGCGAATCAAAAAAGAAGCCGTTCAAGGTTTCCCTTGAACGGCTGGTCGAGCCCCCTGCTCCCCTAAAACTCTTGACTGAAGTGCTGCCGATCGTCGCGAAACGACCGCTTCTGGAGTGGTTTTTATGTGCCACGGGGCTCGCTTCGATGCAATGTAAACCACTTGTTAACCTTAACGACCCCGACCCGTGAACAAGTGTTAACGACGCTGGCACGCTTCCTGCTCCGCAACGCATGTAAGTCATCGGAGGGCGCCCTTCTGTTCACCGATGGGACATCAGACGACAGATTGCGCGGAGCAGCATAGCATGAACCAGAACGGATCGATCACGCTGTTCCAATATTGGAATCGCCTGCGTGACGGACGCCCTGCCCCGAAGCGTTCGGAGGTCGAGCCGGCGGACATCAAATCGCTGCTGGCCGACACCTTTATCCTGGAACGGGACACGCGCGGGCAAGCCGTATTCCGGCTCGCAGGCACCAGGCTTTGCGCCTGCTATGGCCGCGAGCTCAAGGGATTTTCCTTTCCGTCTCTGTGGCGCGAGAAGGATCAGCGGCTCGTTTCGCGGCTGATCCACGGCGTCTTCGACCAGAAATCGGTCGTGCTCATCAGCTATGAGGGCTTCAGCCGCAACGGACGCTCCAACAAGTTCGAGCTGCTTGCCCTGCCGCTTGACGGCGGCGTCGAAAATCCGCGCTGCCTGGGCGTGATCAGCGCCGTGGAGAAGCCCTTCTGGCTGGGTGCCGACCCGATCACCGACGCGTTGATCGATTCGATCCGCGTCATCGATCCGGAAAAGGAGCTCCTGAACAACCGCCCGGCGATCGATGTTCCCTCGCTCGTTCCCGATGAACTCGGCGCACCCGAGACGATCTCGGCGCTCGGCCGGGCGCGCCGCATCCGCCATCTCGTCGTCTTCGATGGCGGGCGCGAGGAATAGTCCGCAATCTCGCGGCTTGATGCATAAAAACAAAACGCCTAAAGCGCCCGCTTTTCCCCTTTGTTAACCCGCTTTGTTGTACTTCTCTGATGAAGTTCCTCGCATCGATGCGTGGGATGCCAAACGGGGTGCAGGCAGTCATGAGGTCAGCGGCGGTCGACTACGCACCGTCCCAAGCTGAAAGGCGTAACTTTCAGCGCGTCCGGGTCAAGATATACGGGCGCTTCATGCTGGAAGACCGCACCGAGCACCCCTGCCAGGTCGTCGACATGTCTCCGGGCAATGTCGCGTTTCGCACCGACCGCATCGGCATGCCCGGCGAAAAGATCATCGCCTACATCGATCATATCGGCCGCATCGAGGGTGTCGTCACGCGCACCTTGCAGGACGGTTTCGCGATGACCGTCATTGCGTCGGATCGCAAGAAGGACAAGCTCGCCGCGCAATTGACCTGGCTTGCCAACAAGCACGAACTCGACCTGCCGGAAGACCGTCGCCACGAACGCGTCGCGCCGCGCAATCCGACCAGCGTGCTGCAGCTCACCGACGGCCGTCAGTATCAGTGCCGCATCATCGACCTGTCGCTCTCCGGCGCAGCCATCGAGATCGACGTCAAGCCGGCGATCGGCGTCCAGGTCATGCTCGGCACCATGCGCGGGCAGGTCGTGCGCCATTTCGAGGACGGCGTCGCGATCGAATTCGCCGTCATCCAGCGCCCCGAAACGCTCGATTCCGAATTCAACACGCCGCGCGCCTGACAAGGCCCGGCAGCAACACCGGGAAGCCGGCCCTCGCGGCCGGTTTTTTCGTTGTTACGTCCATGACCAGCGTGCTTCGGCTGCTGCCGGCAAGACTTGCGTGACTATCAATGCACGAGGGTCAAGGCTTCAAAGCCAAACAATTTAATACTCAAATGATTCAAATTTTACGTTTATTCTATTGGCGTTTTACTCAATATCTACTTCGCGCTTTTGCCTCAAATAAATCCACACGTGGCAATGTCTCCTTCGAACGGGGAGACTACAACAATGAAGAAAACGAGGGGCAAGCTGTTGCTGGTGGCAATGGCGATGCAGCTTTCCGCTTGGGGATCAGCATATGCCGCGGGACCGGCCTATATGCACACCGGCGGACGCACCACGCAGCCTGTTGGCCATTATGAATTCTGCCAGCGCATTGCTGGCGAATGCAGCGAAAGAACCGCGAAGGGCGCGCCGGTCGAGTTGACCCGCAAACTGTGGGCGACGATCGTCAACATCAACAATTCGGTCAACACCCGCATCAAGCCGCGCACCGACATGGAAAACTACGGTGTCGAGGAATACTGGGCCTATCCCGACAATGGCTATGGCGATTGCGAGGACTACGCGCTGGAGAAGCGTCGCGAATTGATGGATGCAGGCGTGCCCGCCGGCAATCTGCTGATGACGGTCGCGCGCCAGCCGAATGGCGACGGCCACGCGGTGCTGACCGTGCGCACCAGCCTGGGCGAGTTCATCCTCGACAATCTGGAGACCAAGGTGCTGTCCTGGACGGACACCGACTACACCTATCTCAAGCGCCAGTC
>NZ_RZRQ01000177.1:0-12467 GCF_003997785.1 Mesorhizobium sp. M7D.F.Ca.US.004.01.2.1
CGCCAATGTCGCGCCTGTCATGACCGCCGCGATCTCAGCCTCGCTGACCGCCGAAATGTTCGGCGGCGTGCCGTTTCCGCTTGAGCTTTCGGGCCTGCCGGCGCTCACCGCCAGCCAGTATGTGCCGTTCCTGCTGCTCGGGCTGCTCGGCGGTGCCGCCTCGATCGCCATCATGCATCTGGTGACGCTGATCGAGCGCGGTTTCGCCAGGCTGTCGATCGATGCGTCGCTGCGCCCCGTCATTGGCGGCGTCATCGTTGGCTTGTTGGGGCTGATCACGCCGCAGGTCCTGTCCAGCGGCCATGGTGCGCTGCATCGCGAATTCTCGATGAATTACGGGCTGGCCGTGGTGGCCAGCGTCTTTGTGCTCAAGCTGGCGGCATCGGCGGTTTCTCTGGGATCGGGCTTTCGCGGCGGATTGTTCTTCGCCTCGCTGTTCCTCGGCGCGTTGCTCGGCAAGGCGTTTGCGGATGTGATGGTTGTCGTCTCGCCGGCAACCGGCATCGACCCTGCGGTTGCCGCCGTCGTCGGCATGACGTCGCTTGCCGTCGGTGTCGTCGGCGGTCCGCTGACGATGACCTTCTTGGCGCTGGAATCGACCCGCGACCTGACGCTGACCGGCGTCGTGCTTGCGGCCTCGATCATGTCGGCGATCCTGGTGCGCGAGACCTTCGGCTACTCGTTCTCGACATGGCGCTTTCATCTGCGCGGCGAGACCATTCGCAGCGCCCACGATGTCGGCTGGATGCGTAGCCTCACCGTCGGTTCGATGATGCGCAAGGACATCAAGACCATCTATGCTTCGACGACGCTGGCGGCCTTCCGCAAGGAGGTGCCGCTCGGTTCAGCCCAGCGCGTCATCGCTGTCGATGCGGGCGATCACTATGTCGGCGTGCTGATCGTGGCCGAACTGCACAGCGATCCCTCCGATGGCGAGGTGCCGGTGCGCGATCTTGCCAAGTACAAGGACGCGGTGCTGGTGCCGAGCATGAACGTACAGGCCGCCGCCGAGACGTTCCAGCGCGCCGGCGCCGAAGAACTCGCCGTGGTCGAGGATTTCACCGACCATATCGTGCTGGGGCTGTTGACCGAAGGCCATTTGATGCGGCGCTACGCCGAGGAACTCGACAAGGCGCGCCGGGACCTGTCGGGCGAGGGTTAGCGGGCAAGGGGTCCCGGACTCAGTGCTCAATAGGTCCTTTGGCCATCACAAGCGCCGTGCCGGCGGTTGTCGGGCGTTCGATCATGCGCCGCACGCGGGGCGGCTCGTCGCCGCTGTGCAGCGCCCGCACACGTTCGCCGATGACGGCGTCGGCATGGGTGATGCGTCCGTTGTGGCGCACATATTCGATCCAGGTCGGCGTGTGGTAGTGCTCGATCCATATGGTGGGATTCTCGAGATCGCGCGCCAGCGTCCAGTTGCGTGCGCCGTCACGACGGCGGATGCGGCCCCGTTCTGCCATGATGGCGAGGAATTCCGGTTCGTCCTCGTGGCGGATCACATACTCGATCATGATGGCGATGGGACCACTGCGCGGCTTCAGGTCGAGCGCCAAATGCGGTTCCTTGAAGCGATTGAGTGGGTCGAGGTTGAGCACCTGCTGTTGCGGTAGCGGGAGCAAAAGACCGATGGCGCCGCCGGCCAGCATAGCGATGCTGGCGGCGATCAGCGCGGTTTCGGCGCCATGCGCATCGGCGACGACGCCCCAGATCCAGCTGCCGAGCGCGATGCCGCCGAAGGTCGCCGTCTGGTAGACCGATAGCACCCGGCCGACCACCCAGCGCGGTGTCGCCATCTGCACCGTGACGTTGAAATGCGAAAGCGCGATCACCCAGCAAGCGCCGCCGACAAGCAGGCCGAGCGATGTCTGCCAGGCATGATGGCTGACGGCGGCATTGAAGGCGCAGAAGGCGAAGCCGGCGAACGCACAACGCACCATCGTCTCGCTGGACAGCAACTGCCGCAGCCTGACGCTGATCAAGGCGCCGCCGACAGCGCCGATGCCGAAGGAGCCGAGCATGATGCCGTAGGTCAGCGCATCGCCCTTGACGACGTCGCGCGCCACCAGCGGCAGCAGTGCCAGGACCGCGCCGGCACTGAAGCCGAAAGCGGCGCCCCTGACCAGCACCTTGCCGATGTTGGGCGACATGGCGACATAGCGCAGGCCTGCGCCCATGGCGGCACCCAGCGACTCGCGCGGCAAGGTCGATACCGGCACGTCCGGCTTCCAGCGCGCCAGCACGACGATCAGGCCGATATAGCTCACCGCGTTCGCCGCGAAGGCGGCCGCCGCACCGGCAGCGGCGACGATGATGCCGCCGATCGCCGGGCCGACGCTGCGGGTCAGGTTGAAGCCCAGGGAATTGAGCGCGACGGCGGCCGGCACCTTGTTGCGAGGGACGATGTCGCCGACGGAGGCCTGCCATGACGGGTTGTTGAGCGCCGTGCCGCTGTCGATCAGGAAGGTGAAGGCAAGCAGCGTCCACGGCGTCATCAGGCCGGAATAGGTGAATAGGGTCAGAAGCACCGACACGACCAGCATGAAGGTCTGGGCGACCAGCATCACCTTGCGCCGGTCGAAACTGTCGGCGATGGCGCCGGCGACGAGCGCAAACAGCATGATCGGCAAGGTGGTCGATGCCTGGACCAGGGCCACCTGATAGGGCGAGGTGGCGATCGTGGTCATCATCCACGCGGCGCCGACGCCCTGGATCAGGCCGCCGAAATTCGAGACGAGACTTGCACCCCACACGGCGCGGAAAATGCCGTGCCGGAAGGGCGCTAGCGCCGAGACGCCCTCGCTTTCCGGCTTTTCGTCAATCATCGGGGGTTCCCTGCCATGTCGTGCCGATTCGTCAGACGATCCGTTTGCTCAGACCATTTGCCGAAAGTAGGGCATGGCGCCGCAAAGGGCGAATGTCTTTCGAAAAAGCTCATGGTCCAACAATGGGATAGGTGAGGTCCACGCCCTATCTGCCGCCAAATCCGAGGGCATGCGTCGATCAACGTGCGTCACGGACCGCGGCATGCAGGGCTTCGGTGAGCTGGCTCGTGGTGTCGCCGCCAACATGCAGACGAAGGAAAAGCTCCATGCCCACCAGCCGCAGCCGCGATGGCTGGTCGCGCCTCGCCAGGTCGATGAGGTCGTCGACCGAGGATGAAGACCACTTCATGGCGTCGCGCAGAAGACCACCGCGCAGCATGCCCTGCGTGCCGGCGGTGAAGGTGCCAGACACCTCGAAACCGATCTTTCGGGCTTGGACATTCTGCGGCGGAATGTGTTTTTCCGCGACTCTCTTCAACAGCCACTTTCCTTGCTTCTGGCGGTATTTGTGCCGCCTCGGCAGGTGGATGGCGAAGTCGATCAGCCGGTTTTCGAGAAACGGCACCCTCAGTTCGACGGACGCTGCCATGCTTAGCCGGTCATGCCTGTTCAGCAGGTCCTGCAGGTGCGAATACATGTCCTGGAGGCAACAGCCGAGGAAGGCGCGGTCGCCGGGCGATGCCACCGGTTCCAGCCGGTCGAAGATCCTCGTTTGCAGAAAGTTCAGTTCCGGCGACAGCGCCCTGAGCACGACGTTGCGATCCCAGCCATGGGCTGAGCCGATCGATGTCCGGAAGGGGGCCTGGCGCTGGCGCTCGAACCTCATGGCAAGCCGGCGCTTCGACCGAAACAGCCGCCCGGGCCACGACCAGGGCCGCCACAATCTCATGCTGGCCACCTGCCAGCCATAGCCGCCAAACAGTTCGTCGGCACCTTCGCCGGTAAGCAGCACCTTGACGCCGTCGGTCCGGCATTGCTCGGCAAGTGCCAGCAGGCCAACATGGCTTGCATGCCAGCCATCGCTTTCCAGGTGCCAGACGGCTCTTGGCCACAATTCGAGAAAGCGGTCCTTGTCGACCGGCACCCTGTGCAGGGTCGCCGGCGTGACGGGCGGTGCGTTCGGCATCGTCGGCTTCGCTGTGGCCGACGCGCGGGTCGACGACATAGGCTGATATCTCGGGCCTGAACCGTTTCGCCAGCGTGGTGACGAGGCCGGAATCGACGCCACCGCTGCAAGCCGCCGCGAGGCTGGTGTCGGCGATGCAGTGGAGTTCGACACTGTCCCGTATCAACGACCCCAGCGTTGCCATGTGCTCGGCGTCGGTGGCCCTGTCGTTGGCGATGCGGGCCGCGTCGAGGACGTCGAGGACGTGCCAGAAGCAGCGTTTCTCGATGCCGGCATCGCTGATCTTCCACAGGCCTGCCGGCGGCAGCCGCTCAATTCCCTGGAACAGGCTGAAGCTCGAGTCGCGGCTCTGCCAGGCGAGGCGCAAGGTGATCTCGCGGGCATCGACGTCGCGCGCAACGCCATCGCAGGTCAGGATCGCCTTGTCCTCGGAGGCGAACAGGATCCGGTCGCCCGTCTCGGCCACCGACATCGGCTTGATGCCGAGGCGGTCGCGCGCAAGCCACAAGGCGCCGGTCCGCGCGTCGAAATAGGCCAGGGAAAACATGCCGTCGAACAGCGGAATGGCCTTGTCCGGGCCCCAGTGGTGCAAGGCCTCGAGAACCACCTCGGTGTCGGAGACTGTTCGAAAGACCCGGCCTTCCGCTTGCAGCGCGTCGCGCAGGAACCGGTAATTGTAGACCTCGCCATTGTAGACCAGCACGCCCTGGCCGCAGGCGGTGAGCATCGGCTCGCGCGCCGCGGCCGAGAGATCGATGATCGAGAGCCGCCGGTGCCCCAGGGCGAGCCTTCTGTCGTTCCATGTGGCATGGTCGTCGGGACCACGGTGCACGAGCGCCTGCATCATGCGGCCAACGTCGGCGAGGTCGCCGCCGGCGATCGGGTTCCGCTTGCGCCAGACCCCGGCTATGCCGCACATGGTCCGGTTGATCTGGCCTGGTTCATGGGCTTCCGCGAAGACATCGATGCAAATGCGGTGACATCAGACCAGCGACTGCCTTGCCGGATGGCACGATGGCAATCTAACCGGAAGCCAGCCGCCTGCAAGCGGTGCCTGCGTTTTCGCAAGCGCGCTTCAGAACCCGTTCTGGATGCGCTCGAAGATGACGTTGGTGAAGGCCGATATCTGGCTGCCGATGAAGGGGCCGGTCAGCGCCACCACCAGCATGATGGCGACGATCTTCGGCACGAAGGTCAAGGTGATCTCCTGGACCTGCGTCAGCGCCTGGATGAGGGCGATGCCGATGCCGACCACCATGGCGACCAGCACCACCGGTGCGGACGCGGTGAGCACCGTCCACACCGCGTACTGGACAATGTCGAGAGCGTCGGCCTCGTTCATGGGACTGGCTCTCTGTCGAAAGCGTCAGCTCACTGCCTTGACCGAGACGCCCGGGCCGACCGCGACTTCGGTGCCGTTCTGCAGCACGGCGATCAGGCCGCTACTGGCGAGGCGCACCGACGCCACCGTGCCCGTCGTCTTGCCGTCGGCGGAAGTTATCGAGCGCCCGATCAGTGCGTCGGCCTGCGACAGTGCCGAGGACTGCATGATCTGGCCGAGCTTGGTGTTGGTCTGCACCGATTGCTCGACCTGCGAGAAGGTGGCGAGCTGGGCGACATACTGCGTCGAATCCATCGGCTTGGTCGGATCCTGGTTCTTCATCTCGGCGATCAGAAGCTTCAGGAAGGACTGGTAGTCGACCGCTGTCTTCGAAGTCGACGCGGTGGCCTGGTTGGCGCCGTTCGGTATCGTCGTCGTCATGTCCACGTTCATCAGTATCGTGCTCCCACAGCCAGCGGGCGCTCGGCACCCGGAACGTCGTCATTGCCACCCAACGCGCGGCGTTCGAGCGGATAAAGCGCGCGAATTGCCTTCAGCGCCTCGTAGATATGGTCCTCGCCGACCATGCGGTCGATCTGTTTCAGCGCAGCGCAGATCTGGGTGTCCTCGAAGCTTGCCAGCAGCAGTGGCAGCGAACGGCGGAACATATCGCGCGCCCCAGCCGCACCGGCCGGGTTCATCAGCATGACCTGCAGGATGAAATACAGCTGTTTGAGGGGTGTCGAGGCGTCGTCGGCCTGGATGACGTGGCTTTCGAGCAGGAACTGGACGTCGTTCATCAATTCGACGGTGACTTTGCGGTCGACCCGGATGACGGCGCCGTTGATGTAGATCTTCTCGTTCGGCTTCAGCGATATCTTCAGCGTGTTGGTCATTGAATGCCGTCCCTAATGATCTGGGACACCTCGATCAGCCCTTCGAAATTGTTGGTGCGACCCTGGCGAATGTCTTCCGCCTCGCGCAGCAGCCACAGGCCGATGGAAATGAGGTTGGCGCGCAGCTCCTTGGGCAGGGCGTTGTCGCTGGAACCGAGATCCTCGACGAAGGCGGTCCAGACGCGGTTGGTGAAATGAAGCGCCTCGATCGCCTCCATCGAACCGTGGCCGGCCGCCGCCGCCGCCGCCAGCATGTCGATCGAGCGGGTCAGGAGTTCCCGCTCGCGGTCCTTCGCGTCGGCAACGGAGGTGCTCTGGATGTCGGCGTAGGAGAATTGGTACATCGTTGGGGCTCTACCGTTCCGTTAAGCGTTGTCAGGTCAGGTAATTCAACAGGCTGAGCTGCTGAAGGCGTGCGGTCAGCGCAAAAGACGTTTCGATGTGTTGGGTCAGGTCGGCGACGCGGGTCGCGGCTTCGGCCGGATCGACGCCTTCCAGATCGAGAATGTGCCTTTCGAAGAGGTCGACCTGCGTTTTCATCCGGTCGTTTGCATCGGAAACCCGCTTCTGGACGATACCGGTCTCGGATTGAATCTGGGCAATGCCGCTCAGCGCTTCGCCGACCAGCAACGTGGAGCGGCTGACGACAGTGTTCTTCGCGGCCTGGCTGATGTTGCTGGACATCAGGCTGGCGACCATGGCTGCCGCCATTGCGAGCTTCTGGATGCCATCGCTGTTGGCGCTGGTCGAGGTCGGGGTGGTCTCGTTGAGGGCGATGCGGCTGACGATCTGTTGGTCGGTGGCGTTCGACCAGTTGCCTTGCCAGCCCGCGCCCGTGAACTGCGGCGCGACATCATTCGTGATGAAATCGTCCATCTGGGCAGCCGTGATGTTGGCCGCGGCCGGGTCGTCCTGGGTGAAGCCGAAATTGGCGACGAAAGCGGCGTCGAATGCCGCCTTGGCCGGAGAGCCGGCAGCCATGAAGTCGTTGATCGGCTTGACGTCGGTGTTGGTGCCGGCGAACAGATATTCGCCGTTGACGCTGGTGTTGAGGATCGATGTCAGCTGCTGGATGGTTGCCTTGCCGGAGTCCCGGGTGAGACTGTTGGAAGAATCGCTTGATGAGGCGGTGGTCAGGCTGGACAGCAAGGTCTGCGCGGCGCCGGAGAGCTGTCCAAGCGAGGTCTGCGTCGAGGAGAGCCGGGCGCCGACCAGGCCGTTGGAATCGATGATGACGTTGAGCCGATCAAGATCGCGCTGGAAGGTGACGGCCTGGGTGGTGCGCCCACCGAGAGCCAGACCGACGTCGGCGACCCGGCCCGTCGAGGATTCTTTCGTGGCTTTGACGAGTTCGGCCTGCATGCGCATCTGCTGGGAGCGCATGGCATTCGAGATGGCGGCCGACGAGACTGAAGTCATGGAGTTATCCCACCGCGTTGAGCAAGGCCGTCATCATGTCGTCGACGGTTTTCATCATCCGGGCCGATGCCTGATAGGTGTGTTCGAGGTCGAGCAGCAGCGACATTTCCTGGTCGACATTGACGCCGGTCGCGTTGGACAGCGCCTCGGCGCTGCGCGATGCCAGTGCTTCCTTGGCGTCGGAGGCGGTCGAAGCCTGCTGGCGCACGCCCTCGAGCCAGCCGATCGAATTGGCCGCGTAGTCGGAAACGCTGGACGTCGCCGAAACCCCGGCGGCGGGGTCGAAAGTCATCGGCTGGTCGAGCCGGTCGCCATAGGCAACCAGAAGGATGGAATAGGATGCGCCGCCGCCGGTGTTGGCGACATAGGCGGCACCATTGGCGCCGCCGTCGCGCAGCAGCGTCGGATTGCCGCCGCTGCTCGGGTCCATCGCCGCATTGACGCTGATGGACGCGGCAAGGCCGTTGACCAGCGTGCCCGCGGCCGGGATGGCCGGCGCCCCCGACCAGGTGAACAGGCCGGCGGCATTGGGCATCGAAGGTGCGGTCTCGGCAAAGGCGGTGATCAGGCCGCGCGCGGTCTCGTCGAGCTGGCTCTGCATCGTCGAGGCGACGCCGTCGCGCAATTGCAGCAGGCCGGCAAGCGTGCCGCTGGCGCTGGTGTTGCCGCCGGCTCCCGCCGAGATCGGCACATTGTCGATGTAGACGGCATTGCCGGCCGCACCCGCGGTGTAGCCGGCGGATGCCGCGAAGGTGACCGTGCGCGGTATCGTCTCGAACAATGTCGTGCCGTCGCCGGTGGTGATGACCATGTCATTGTCGCCACGCGTGAAGGTCGACACCGGGACATAGTTCGAAATCTTCTTCAAAAGCGCGTCGCGCTGGTCGAGCGCGTCGGAAACGTCGGTGCCGGAACGGGTTCCGGACATGACCGCCGTGTTGGCATCCTGGAATTGGCTGAGCAGCGAGTTCAGGTCGTCGACGGCCGTGGCGATCTGGCCGTCGGTCTGGGTGCGGAAATCCTGGACGGCCTTGGAGCCCTCATTCAGCGAGCGCACGACCTGCTTGGCCGCGTCTATGACGGAGGCGCCGAGGTTCTGGTTGGACGGCGAGGTGGCGTAGAGCTGCAGAGCCTTCTGCAGGTCGGCAATCGCGGTCGAGGGCGAGGACGCATTGTCGACGCCATTGACCGCAACGCCCAGTTGATCCATGCCGCTGTAGAGGGCGTTCTGGCCGCTCCAGGCCGACAGCGCGCCGAGGTTCTGGCGGAACAGTAGGTCGTTGGTGGCGCGCTGGATATCAACCGAACGCGCGCCCGGCGCCGTGCTGGTGACGACGGCCTGACGGCGCGAATAGTCCGGGTTGGAGGCGTCGGCGACGTTGCGCGAGACGACGCTGGTCTGTCGCGCGGTGTTCATAAGCGCCGACTGGGCGATACTCAATGCGGTAGACAGTGACATGCGGGTCTTTCGCGGGCGGCGCCCGTTTTATCGCTTCAGGTTGACAAGGACGTCCATCAGATCGGAACCGGTCTGGAAGACTTTCGAATTGGCGGTGTAGCTGCGCTGCGCCGCGATCATGTTGGTCAGTTCTTCGGCGATATCGACGTTGGAATTCTCGAGCGCGCCGGAGATGATGGAGCCGAGCTTGCCTTCATTGGCAAAGCCGACCCGGACCGCGCCGGATTCGGTGCCCTGCGAGTAGACGTTGCCGGGCAGCGCGGTGAGCTGGTCCGGGCTCTGCACGTCGGCCAGCGGAATCTTGTAGAGCGGCTTGGTGGAACCGTCCTTGTACTGCGCGTAGATGGTGCCGTCCTTGCTGATCTGGACCTTGTCGATGGTGCTCGGCGCGTTGCCGTTGACCTGGGCGTCGGAAACGGTGAAGCCGGCGCCGAGCTGGGTCAGCGCCGACAGATCGAGCGTAAAGGCGGCGCCATTGGGCACGGTCAGGCCGACGCTGTCGACGGCGCCGGTGAGCTTGCCAGTGGTGGTATCGAAAGTCAGGTTGGCCGAGCCCAGCGCGCCGCCGGTGTAGGGGAACGCTGTTCCGGGCGTGGCCTGCGACTGGTCGAAGACCGCGACCTGCCAGGTGCCGGCGCCTGTGTTGGTGAAATAGACGTCGAGCAGCTTCTTGTTGCCGAGGTTGTCATAGGCAACCATCGAGGATTTCGAGGTGTACTGTGCGCCGACAGCATTGGTGGTGGGCAGATTAGCGGCAGCGACCGGTGTCGCGCCTGCCGGCAGGTTGCCGGCATAGCTACCCTCGGTGCTCGGTGTTGCGGTCATGCCCTGATCGGAGATGACAACCGGGACCAATCCTTCGAAGCCGTTGACCGTCGCCGCCGGCACGCCATTGTCGTAGCTATAGGCCATCAGCTGGAAGCCAGCCGAGTTGACCAGCCTGCCCTGTCCATCGGGAACGAAGGCGCCGGCGCGGGTCAGGTAGGGCGTGCCGCTTGGATCCTGAACGACAAAGAAGCCATCGCCGCTGACGGCAAGATCGGAGACCGAGGTCGTGTACTGAAGGACGCCCGGATCGCTGACCGCCTGACGGATCGTCGTGGTGACGCCGCCGGAATTGTAGGCACCACCCGTCGACGGCATGACCAGCGTCGAGAATTCGGCGGAGGATCGCTTGTAACCGGTGGTGTCGGAATTGGCGATGTTGTCGGCGACCGTCGATAGGCGGTTTGCCTGCGCGTTCATGCCGGAAACGCCGGTCCGCATCATTCCATAGAGGCTCATCGAAACGTCTCCGCTGTGTCCATGCCACTGGCTACGAGGCTACGCGTGTTTTCTTGCGCGAGGCTGGCGCGGCGCTGCATCAGAAGACGAGCCGGTAGCCGAGGAAACGCTTGGAATCGATCGGGTCGGTGCCCAGCTTCTCGCGCAGCTTCTTGCGCAGTTTGCTGATGTGGCTTTCCACCACGTTCTCCTCAACCTCTTCGTCGAAGATGCCGTAGATGGCGTTGAAAACCTGGGTCTTGGTGACGCGACGCCCGCGATTGCTCGCCAGATATTCAAGGATGCGGCGTTCGCGGCGCGGCAAGGGCAAGGGCTGACCATCGATCTCGGGGTCGCGCCCGTCCATGAAGATGCGCATGGCGCCGATCTCGGTGTAGGCGACGTCTTCCTGGGCGCGGCGGCGGATGGCGGTGATGCGGGCCAGGATCTCTCTGATATGGACGGGCTTGCGAATGACGTCATCGACGCCGCTCTCGAACAACCGCAGCGTGTTCTCCAGGGAGTGCTGTTCGCTGAGCGCAATGACCGGAGCGCCGGTGCGGTCGCGGATCTGGCGGGGAGAGATGGAGCCTTCGCGGCAGTCGCCGATGAGGAAGGCCCGGACCGAGCGCAGATCGGTGTCGGCGGCCGAGTTCACCCACTCACCGAATTCGCCGGACGCAAAGCCTGCACAGGCGATGCCCTCACGATCGAAAAGTGAATTGTATCCCTCTGTTACGAGCTCGCGCTCGTCAACGATCACAATCATCGGCCCGCCTCCGAATCAAATCATTTGCCCCGTGAAGAGAGGCGTATCCGCTGGCGAGAATCCTGAACAACCGTCATTTCTTGTAGCTAGTTTCTTGGGAGTCTGGAATCGCACCGGTTGCATTAGCGTGCAACCAGATATGCTTTCGGCGGCAAGATCTGACCAAGTCAAAAGGACAAATCAAGGTTGCACGCTTGGCTTATTAGAAGCGGAAAATACGCTTATGGGTTGCAGAAACCGCGCGCGTTCGCGGTCCATTTTCCAAAGCCGGTGGCGACCATGTTGGCAATGACGCGGCAGACATAGATCTTCTGCGCCGGGTCGTTGTCGGGGCCGGCATGATAGCGGGCGACGGCCATCGACCAGGTCTCGTGGCGGGCATGGAGGCTGGCCAGGAAGCGCGCCGCGTAGTCGACGTTCTGGCGTGGGTCGAGCATGTCCTCAACGCTGCGAAAATGCGATGCGTGGTAGTGGTGGTTGATCTGCATGCAGCCCAGATCGATCAGCGTCTTGCCCTCGCGCCGGGCATTGGCGAAGGCGGCAAGGGCCTCGGCCCGGCTCCTCGGAAAGACCGCTTTTCCTTCTATATTCAAGGCGTTGGGTTGAAGACTGCCCTTGTTGCCGGTCTCGGTCAAGCCAACGGCATAGAGGATGCCGGCGGGCACGCCATAGCGATCGGCGGCGCGCAGGATTTCCGGCTCGCAAGGGTTGGTCGCGGTCGCGCCAGCGCTTGCCGCGCTAGATAAAGATATCGCCGCCAGCGCGCTCGCGAGAAGGCGAAGTGCCGCGGCCGTAGTCCTGCGCGTCATCGTTGCGGTTCCCTGCGGATTGCTGACCCGGTTGCTGCCCGCCGGCTCCGCCGTTGCCGCCGCCCGAATTCCCCGGTTGAAAGGATGACGGGTCGCGGCCTGACGCCGTCGGCAAGGGGGCGGTTGCATCGGTGCGGGTTGTAGTGGCAACTGCTACCGAAGGTTGCAAGATTGTGACCTTGTCAACCTCGAAGCCGAGCCCCCGCAGTGACTTGACGATGGCCTCGCTGTCGGCGGACAGCCGACGATAGGCGTCGTGTGTTTCGGGCTTCAGCTCAATCGAAAGTTGTTCTCCGGAGAGGCGAAGATGGGCCGTCACCATGCCGAGTTCGGCGGGGTGAAGTTCGATCTTCAACACATGTGTCGGAACGGCAACAGGGCTGGCCAGCTGGGCGGCCGCGGATGAGGCTGAAAGCGCCTTTTGCGGGCCGCTGTCGGCGGCTATGGCGTTGATCACATTGAGGGCTGCCTGGCTGATGGGACTCTGCGGCGGTGCGGGGAAGCTCTGTTCGGACACCACGTCGATGCGTGCGGCGGACAGGGACTGTTTTCCCGCTTCGGGCCGCATCGAGGACTGGAC
>NZ_RZRQ01000178.1:0-12457 GCF_003997785.1 Mesorhizobium sp. M7D.F.Ca.US.004.01.2.1
GGCCAGGATCCTTGAAGGTCTTGAGAAGCGTAAAAGACGATCCATCATCGAGGACCAGGCTCATGGCCGTCGTGTCAAAGGTCTTGATCGTCCCGGTGGTGTGCTTGACGGCGGCGAATGCCACCGAACCGGAAGCGAGAAGGGCAGCGGCGGCAGCCGAAACAATGATCTTGCGCATTGCGAAGTACTCCTGGAAAGGCGGGTATCTTTTTGACGAAGATGTCCCGCATCGTCTTGGGTCGTCCGGTCGCGTCGGGTCGCGGCTCGCTTTGCCTTGACGCAATTCCGGTCGGAAAGCCGTTTCGCACTTTCCTGGAATTGCGCGCAGGCGAACCGCCGGCGCTTCCCGACCCGGCGCCACAAATAGACCAGTCTTTTCAATAGCCTATTAGACGAAAAAGAAATTTTTCGCCGCACCGTGTACCACATTCCGTGCCCATTTCGAACGAATGGGACATCAATGCGGCTCACGCCGCGCTCACCATTTTGTTACGGCCAGCGAACCTCGGGTGGTAGGCTGGAGAGGATGGCCGCGACATTGCCGCCGGTCTTCAGCCCGAAGATGGTGCCACGATCGTGAAGCAGGTTGAATTCGACATAGCGGCCGCGGCGAATGAGCTGTTCGTCGCGGTCGCCGTCGGTCCAGTTCTCGTTGAAGTTAGCGCGCACGAGGTGGCCGTAGACGACGAGAAAAGAGCGGCCGACATCCTGGACGAAGTTGAAATCGGCATTCCAGCCGCCTTTGTCCTCACCCGAATGCAGCCAGTCGAAGAAGATGCCGCCGGTGCCGCGCGGCTCGTTGCGGTGCGACAGATAGAAGTACTCGTCGCACCAGGCCTTGTATTTCGGGTAGTCGGCAACGGCGGCGTTCTTCTCGCAAGCGAATTGCATGGCGCGGTGGAAGGCGACCGTGTCGGGATCGTCCTGGGTGCGGCGGCGGTCGAGCACCGGCGTCAAATCGGCGCCGCCGCCGAACCATTGGCTAGATGTGACGACCATGCGCGTGTTCATGTGCACGGCCGGAACGTTGGGGTTCCAGGGATGCGCTATCAGCGAAATGCCGGATGCCCAGAAGCGCGGATCTTCCTCGGCGCCGGGCATCTGCTTCCTGAATTCGGGTGAGAACTCGCCATGGACGGTCGAGGTGTGGACGCCGACCTTCTCGAAGACGCGGCCGTGCATCATCGACATGGTGCCGCCGCCGCCCTTGCCCGCGTCGCGTTCCCATGGCGTCTTTTCGAAACGACCAGGTGACCACGAGGCCAGCGGCCCGCCAAGATCCTGCTCGATCTGCTCGAAGGTGGCGCAGATGCGTTCGCGCAGCGCCTCGAACCATAGGCGCGCCTTCATCTTCTTCTGTTCGATGTCGGCGGGCAGGCCTGCCGGTATTTCAGGTCGTTCCAAGTGCCGTCTCCGGTTGGGGCGGCGAGTCCTACAAATGACTCGTCTTTTGCCGGCGCGATCCCTAATCTGTTAGGGAACAGGGTCAAGTGTCATTACGGTGCAAGGAGTTGTTTCGTGCGCACCCCGGCAAGACCGCCGCTGGATGGCCTGAAGAAAAGGCTCGACCAAAGCCGGGCTGAGCGCGCGCGCATGCCGCGCGACGGTTTCCTGCGCGAGACCTTCGTGCTGCCGCGCTCCGATGCGCGGCTCAAGGCCAAGGAATGGTTCGAGCGTTTTCCCAAGCAGGCCTACTGGACCGAGATCGAAAGCTGGTTCGAGCGGCCGGGCGACCTGATTGAGTTCACCATCAGGCGGTTGCCGGTGGCGGATTAGGACTCTACCAACAGCCGCCTCGCCCCCGTGCCTTCCCTTGCCAGCCTGTCCCCCTTGTTGCGCAGCGGGCATTTGTCGATCGACATGCAGCCGCAGCCGATGCAGTCGGTCAGCCCGTCACGCAATTTCTTCAACTGGGCGATCTTGTGATCGAGCCCGTCGCGCCAGGCGGTCGACAGCAGGTTCCAGTCATCGCGCGTCGGCGTGCGGCCCTCGGGCAGCGATGCCAGGGCTGTGCCGATCTCGGCCAGCGAGATGCCGACCTCCTGCGCGACCTTGATGATCCCCACGCGCCTCAGCACGTCGCGGCCGTAGCGGCGCTGGTTGCCTGATGTACGGTGGCTGCGGATCAGGCCACGGGCCTCGTAGAAATGCAGCGCCGACACCGCCACCCCGCTGCGCATGGCCACCTGGCCGACTGTCAACTCCGTAACTGGTGCCATTCCTGATTTTTCTGCCCTGATTTTTCCGCTTGACCTCAAGTTAAGTTGAGCTTGTAGCGAAGAAATGTTGATTGGGCAAATGCAGGAGAAGGCGATGTGCGCCTGGGTGAGAATGAGTGGAGAAACCACCGTCGTCGGCGACGGCAAGCACGGTGTTATGGATGGGACGTGGATCCTATCCGAGCTGCCGGATGGCTTCGCCCGCCACCATGGCGACGGAAAGCGCGACGTTGATGCTGCGCGCCGCGCCTTGCATGGGGATGGTCAGCCGCGCATCCGCCGCCTGATGGACAGCATCCGGAACGCCTGCCGATTCGCGGCCGAACAGAAGTATGTCGCCATCGGCGAAGGTGAAGCCGGTGTAAGGGGTCGTGGCTTTGGTCGACAGCAGCACCAGCCGGCGCGCGCCAGTTTTGCGCCAGTCCTCGAAGGCGTGCCAATCGACATGCCGGGTCAGGGTAGCCATTTCGAGGTAATCCATGCCGGCTCGCTTGAGCGCTTTGTCGGAGAGCGGAAAGCCGGCCGGTTCGATGATGTCGACGCCGAGCCCGAGGCAAGCGGCGAAGCGCAGGATTGTCCCGGTGTTGCCGGCAATGTCAGGCTGGTAGAGCGCGATGCGGAGACAACAGTTCATTTCCGCGTCCTTCTAATAAGTGGCAGATCGGCCACAGCGGGCTCGCGGTTTTGGAATTTGCTGGACCTGCGGGTGGCCATTTTCTGCGAAGTCGGGTATACGCCCAGCATTGTCAACTCGAACCGATGGAGGGGAAATTCATGATGGCCATGTACATCCAGCGCCCCTCTCGTGGGCTTACCTGCCTGCCGGCGGTTTCGGTACGACGATTCTCCTGACTCTCTAAGACTTGATCGCACCGATTCCCGCCGAAACGATTTTTCGGCTCTCGAAGGAATCCTGCGATGTTTTTCAAAAAGTCAAAAGGGCTGAGCGCCCCACCTGAACCTGTCCAGACCGATGCTTATCGTGTCCAGACTGACGCAATGCGTGCCTCCGGCCGAATGCCGGCGGACGAAATTGCTTCGCCTTTTTATCTCGATTTTCACACGGAGGACGGACCGATGTTCGATCCCTACAGAATACCCGGCTCAAGGAGCCTGCATATCCACCGACTGCCGACCTGGGCGCTGCTGATCGGCGACACCTACTCGTCGGCCGTTCATGCCGAGGTCCGCCGCCGGCCGCATCGCGGCATGCTGCCGGATGTCGATTTTTCGCGCGCGGTTCCCGACCCGAGCCGGCCGTCGCTGGTGCGCCGGATCATTCGTTTGATCAGGCCGGGCGCGAAAAACCGGGTTGGCAGCACCGTGTCGTCAGGATCGTCAGGCGCGCCTGTCGGCGAAAAGCCTGCGAACCCCTATATTGCGCGAAGCAGGGCCGACGGTCCGGATGATTCCGGACCGTCGGCCCTCGACGCCAAGGGTTCCGGAGACTTCGTACGCTCCCGTGCCGCATAAGCGGAAAACAGATTTGTGAGCATGACCTATGTTGTTGTTTAGCTGGTTTGAAAGACGGCTCGATCCGTTCCCCGCGGCGGAACCGGTCGAGCCGCCCAGGACGCTGGTTGCCTTCTGCGTGCATTATACGCGCGGCGCGTGGCCCTATATCCTTCTCGACGCGGTGCTGGTGACGGCCATCGCGATTGCGGAAGTGTGGATGTTCGGCTTCCTCGGCCGCATCGTCGACTGGCTGTCGGGGCAGAATCGCGAAACCTTCCTGCAGACGGAAGCCTGGAAGCTCGCCGGCATGGCCTTCATCGTGCTGTTTGCGCTGCCGGGCACGGTATGGCTGCATTCGCTGCTCAACCAGCAGACGCTTATGGGCAACTATCCCATGCGCATCCGCTGGCAGGTGCACCGCTATTTGCTCAAGCAGTCGATGAGCTTCTACCAGGACGAGTTTGCCGGCCGCATCGCCACCAAGCTGATGCAGACGGCGCTCGCCGTGCGCGAATGCGTCATCAAGCTGATCGATGTCCTGAACTACGTCATCGTCTATTTCCTTGGCATGCTGGTCATCGTCGGTTCGGCTGACTGGCGGCTGGCCGCGCCGCTTGGCGTCTGGCTGGTCGGCTACATCCTGCTGCTGCGCTATTTCATCCCGAAGCTGGGCAAGGTCGGCGAGGAGCAGGCCAATGCGCGCTCGACCATGACCGGCCGCGTCGTCGACAGCTACTCCAACATCCAGACGGTCAAGCTGTTCAGCCATGCACGCCGCGAAGCGTCGTTTGCGCGGGAAGGCATGGCCGGCTTCCTGCAGACGGTCTACCGGTCGATGCGGCTGGTGACGGTGCTTTTCGGCCTACTCTACATCATGAATTCGCTGCTGCTGTTTTCGGTCACGGCGATGGCGCTCTGGCTGTGGCTCGGCCAGTCGGTGACGATCGGCGCGGTCGCCGTGGTCATCGGGCTGGTGCTCAGGCTGTGGGGCATGTCGCAATGGATCATGTGGGAAATGTCGGGCCTGTTCGAGAATATCGGCACGGTGCAGGACGGCATCGCCTCGATCTCGTTGCCACGCCTGGTCGAGGACAAGCCGGGCGCGAAGGACATCGCCGTTTCCAGGGGTGAGATACGCTTCGAGGACATCCGCTTCCACTATGGCAAGCAGAAGGGGGTGATAGAGAACCTGTCGCTCGCGGTGAAGCCGGGCGAAAAGGTCGGCATCGTTGGTCGTTCGGGCGCCGGCAAGTCGACGCTGGTCAACCTCCTGCTGCGTTTCTACGACCTGGAGAGCGGAAAGATCCTGATCGACGGCCAGGAGATCGCCGATGTGACGCAAGATTCGCTGCGCGCCCAGATCGGCATGGTCACGCAGGACACCTCGCTGCTGCATCGTTCGGTGCGCGAGAACATCCTCTATGGCCGGCCCGACGCCTCGGAAGAGCTGCTTGTCGAGGCAGCGGGGCGCGCCGAGGCGCTGGATTTCATATCGGGGCTTTCGGATGCCAAAGACCGCAAGGGCTTCGATGCCCATGTTGGCGATCGCGGCGTCAAATTGTCCGGCGGCCAGCGGCAACGCATCGCCATTGCTCGCGTTATGTTGAAGGACGCACCTATACTTATCCTTGACGAAGCGACCTCGGCGCTTGATTCCGAAGCCGAGGCGGCGATCCAGGAGAATCTCTACAAGCTCATGCAAGGTAAGACCGTCATCGCCATCGCGCACCGGCTGTCGACCATCGCGGCGATGGACAGGCTGGTGGTGATGGACAAGGGCCGTGTCATCGAGGAAGGTTCGCACGAGGAACTCGTCGCCAAGGGCGGGCTCTACGCGCAGCTCTGGCAGCGCCAGTCGGGCGGGTTCCTGCTTGAGGACGGTCCCGCCGACGCCGCCAATGACGAACTTGCAAAGGGCCAAGCTGCCGAATGATGACTGCTGTCTATCGCTGGTTCGAGAACTGGGTCTATCCGTTCAGGGAGCCAGCGAATCTTCGGCCACCGACCAGCGTCGGCGGCTTTCTCTGGCACTATGTCGGCCAGGCGAAGTTCGCCTTCTTCGCCATGCTGGTCATCGGCGGCATCGCGCCGCTGGTCGAGGCCGGCCTGTTCTACTTCGTCGGGCGGCTGGTCGATATTCTCGACCAGCTTCCCGCCGAGCGCAGCTGGCACGCTTTGTGGAACGCCGCAGGCCCTGAACTGGTGTTCATGATCGCGGTGGTGCTGGTCATCCGCACCATCGTCGTCGGCCTATCGGCGCTGGTCGACGAACAGACGATCACGCCCGGTTTCTACAACCTGGTGCGCTGGCAGGCGCACCGGCATGTGTCGCGCCAGTCCTACGCCTTCTTCCAGAACGATTTTGCCGGCCGCATCGCGACAAAAGTCTGGCAGGCGGGCCAGGCGACCGGCGACCTGATGGAAAGCTTCATCGAGGTCGTCTGGTTCATGCTCGTCTATACGGTGACGACGCTGGCGCTGGTGGCAGGGTTGGATCTGCGGCTGGCGGCGCTGGTGGTGGTGTGGATCGTGGCCTTCGGCTTGCTGGCCAAGCTCTATCTGCCGGCGATCCGCAAGAATGCTGAGGCCACGGCCGAAGCAGGCTCGATGATCAACGGCCGCATCGTCGATTCCTATTCCAACGTGCAGACGCTGAAACTGTTCTCGGCCGATGGCGACGACCGCTACATCAGGAACGGCTTCGACATCTATCTCGACGCGCTGCGCCCGTTCACCCGTCGGCTGACCGGCGTGCGCATGGCGCTGACGACGCTGTCGGGCATCATGATCACGGCGATCGGCTGTTTTGCCGTCTATCTCTGGGTCGAGGGCTCGATCACCGTCGGCGCTGTCGCCTTCACGCTGTCGCTGGTGCTGCGGCTCAACATGCTGCTCGGCCGGCTGATGATGCAGCTCAACAGCATCTTGCGGAATCTCGGCGTGCTGGAAAATTCCAAGGCGCTGATCTCGCAGCCGCTCGGCCTGGTCGATGCACCCGACGCCAAGGAGCTTGTGGTGGCCGGCGGACGCATCGCGGTGAAAAACGTCGAGTTCCACTACGGCAAAGGGTTCGGCGTGCTCAACGGCATCGACCTTGTCGTGCGGCCAGGCGAGAAGGTCGGACTGGTCGGACCGTCGGGCGCCGGCAAGACGACGCTCGCCAATCTGATTCTGCGGCTCTACGATCTCGAGAGCGGGTCGATCACCATCGATGGCCAGGATGTCGCCAAAGCTACGCAGAATTCGCTGCGCGCCAATATCGGCGTGGTCAGCCAGGATACGGCCCTGTTCCACCGTTCGCTGCGCGACAACATCAAGCTCGGCATGCCGGACGCGAGCGACGCCGAGGTGATCGCGGCGGCGAAAAAGGCCGAGGCGCACGAGTTCATCCTGACCTTGCGCGACAACAGGGACCGCGCCGGCTACGAGGCCTTTGTCGGCGAACGCGGCGTCAAGCTGTCGGGCGGCCAGCGCCAACGCGTGGCGATTGCCCGCGTCTTCCTCAAGGACGCGCCGATCCTGATTCTCGACGAAGCGACCTCGGCGCTCGATTCCGATATCGAGGCGGCGATCCAGGAGAATCTGACGCGGCTGATGGAAAACAAGACGGTCATCGCCATCGCCCACCGGCTGTCGACGATCGCAGCACTCGACCGGCTGGTGGTGCTCGACGGTGGCCGCATCGTCGAGCAAGGCACGCATGACCAGCTGGTGGCGCTCGACGGGCTCTATGCGCGGCTGTGGAAGCGGCAGTCCGGCGGTTTTCTCTATCACGAGGACAGCGTGCTCGAAGAGACACGCCCGGCGGAGTAGCTCCATGGCTGGGTCAGCGGAGGTCAATCCAAAGGTCAGCCCAGAGGTCAGCCCAGAGGTCAGCTATGTGCTCAAGCGTCTCCGGCCGACCATGCCGGCCTTCGACGCGCTGAAGCAGGAAAGCCGGCTGGAAGGCTACTGGATGCTGGTGCGCCTGGCGGATAGCTGGGCAAGCGGCCGCAACAAGTTCCTCAAGCGCGGCGAGGCGCTGTACGGAGCCTGGCATGGAAGGGAACTCGCCGGCGTGTGCGGGCTGAACATCGATCCTTATTTCGAGGGCAGGGACCACGGCCGGGTCCGGCACCTGTTCGTCAGTGCGCGCCACCGTCGCACCGGCCTTGGCCGGATGCTGGTCGAGACCGTCATCGACAAGGCACGTCATCATTTCGCCGTGCTGAACACCCGCGCGCCGCAAGAAGCCTTCGCTTTCTATGAGCGGCTTGGCTTTCAGCGCGTGGCAGGCGAAGACTTCGTCACACACCGCATGATTTTCGGGAAAGGGGGCTGAAATGTCCTTGCGTCCGCCATCTCATCTTGCCGGCGCCTCGGCTGCCGAAGCCGCCTTCGACGCACTCGGCCATGAAATCCTGGCGGAGAAGGCGGCAGCACTCGGCCGCGCCGGCCAGCGGGTCGAGGAAACGCTGGCCAGGCTGCGCGACAATTGCGACGAACAACTGCGCGCCCGGCTTCTGAAGGACGCCGCCGAGGCGGTGCACGGTTATTTCATCCAGCGTGAACTCTGCGGCTTGCGCAAGCACGATGCCGTCATTCGCGAATACAATATCCCGAAGGCGGTTCTGGTCAGGCTCGGCGCGAGATAGATCTATCCTTGACCATGATTTCTGGACAAACGGAAACCGTTTGTCCAGAAAACCGGTTCCCACTTTTCGGGATCATGGTCTACTCAAGCCATTCGGTGATGAAGCTGCCGTTCTCGTGAATGTCGGTCGTTTCCAGTGGGCCCGGACCGAGATTGGTGAATTTGTGCGGCGTGTTGGGTGGCACGATCAGGATCTGGCCGGTCGAGGCCTCGATCTCCTGGTCGCCGACCGTGAACAGGCCCGTACCCTGACGGATGATGAAGATCTCTGCGTAGGGATGCGTGTGCAGCCGGGGACCGCCGCCGACATCAGGCAGGTAGTTGAAGATCAGGCAGGAGTTGGAGCCGTAGGCGCCGCATTGCAGCTCGCCCTTCCAGCGGTCGGAGCGAACAGCCCAGGTGTCGCGGTCTATGACATGTGCCATGGCGGCAAGGATAGACCCGGCTGACGCCCTGTGTCGAGACGAAGGAGGACGTCGGATTTGCGGTTGTTTCCCTGTTGTTTAGCGACGTTTGGCGGCTATCCGGCGCCGCGTTGCCCGGCTGTGGATTTTGTCCCCGCGACAATCTGCCCTTGTGCCTTCACCCGTCTGGACAAAAACGGGCTTCACGCATAAACCGAAGTCCAAATGCCGGAGGAATTCGCAAGCCTGTTCGCCATGCGCTGTCGGGTTGGCGTAATTGAGCGGGGAACAAGGCTCAACCACCGGCACGGAAGAGGCGAAAGGATCAGGCACCCGTGAGCGCAACCGACACCCAGGATCCCAACCGTCGTGATTTTCTCTACGTCGCCACCGGCATGGCCGCAGTGGTCGGCGCGGGTGCCTTCGCGTGGCCGTTCATCGACCAGATGCGCCCCGACGCCTCGACGCTGGCGCTCGCCTCCGTCGAGGTCGACGTCGCCTCGCTGACGCCGGGCATGTCGCTGATCGTCAAGTGGCGCGGCAAGCCGGTCGTGGTGCGCAATCGCACCGAACAGGAAATGAAGGACGGCGAGGCGGTCAAGCTGGCCGATCTCAAGGATCCGATCGCGCGCAACGCCAATCTGCCGGCCGACGCACCGGCGACCGACGCCAACCGCACCACGCCCGGCAAGGAAGCCTGGATGGTGATGGTTCAGGTCTGCACGCATCTCGGCTGCATTCCGCTCGGTCAGGAAGGCGATTTCGGCGGCTGGTTCTGCCCGTGCCACGGTTCGCAATACGACACCGCCGGCCGCATCCGCAAAGGCCCGGCGCCCGAGAATATGGCGGTTCCGGTATTCAAGTTCATTTCCGATACCAAGATCCTTATCGGTTGAGGCAGGGGGATATTTCGATGAGCGAGGGACACTCGACCTATACGCCCAAGACCGGTATCGAACGCTGGTTCGACGCCCGCATGCCGCTGCCGCGGCTGGTCTATGACAGTTTCGTCGCCTATCCAGTGCCGCGCAACCTCAACTATGCGTGGACCTTCGGCGGTATCCTGTCGATCATGCTGGTGGCGCAGATCCTGACCGGCATTGTGCTGGCCATGCACTATACCGCCGACACCAATCTCGCCTTCGGCTCGGTCGAGAAGATCATGCGCGACGTGAATTCGGGCTGGCTGCTGCGCTACCTGCATTCGAACGGCGCCTCGTTCTTCTTCGTCGCCGTCTACATCCACATCTTCCGTGGCCTCTATTACGGCTCCTACAAGGCGCCGCGCGAGCTGCTCTGGATCCTCGGCTGCATCATCTACCTGCTGATGATGGCGACCGGCTTCATGGGCTACGTGCTGCCGTGGGGCCAGATGAGCTTCTGGGGCGCCACCGTCATCACCGGCTTTTTCAGCGCCATTCCGCTGGTTGGCGACTGGATCCAGCAGCTGCTGCTCGGCGGCTTCGCCGTCGACAATCCGACGCTCAACCGCTTCTTCTCGCTGCACTATCTGCTGCCGTTCATGATCGCCGGCGTCGTCGTGCTGCACGTCTGGGCGCTGCATGTCGTCGGCCAATCGAACCCGACCGGCATCGAGGTCAAGTCGAAGACCGACACCGTCGCCTTCACTCCCTACGCGACCATCAAGGACGCGTTCGGCATGATCGTGTTCCTGTTCGTCTTCGCCTATTTCGTCTTCTACCTGCCAAACTATCTCGGCCACCCGGACAACTATACGGTCGCCAATCCGCTGAAGACCCCGGCCCACATCGTGCCAGAATGGTACTTCCTGCCGTTCTACGCGATCCTGCGCGCCATCACCTTCAACGTCGGGCCGATCAACTCCAAGCTCGGCGGCGTGCTGTGCATGTTCGGCGCCATCGCCATGCTGTTCCTGGTGCCGTGGCTCGACACCTCGAAGGTACGCTCGGCGGTCTACCGTCCCTGGTACAAGCTGTTCTTCTGGCTGTTCGTGGTCGATGCCATCCTGCTTGGCTGGCTCGGCTCGCAGCCGGCGGAGGGCAGCTATGTGTTCATGGCGCAGATGGCAACGCTGTTCTACTTCGCCTTCTTCCTGATCGTGCTGCCGGTGCTCGGCCTGATCGAGACGCCGCGAAGGCTGCCGAACTCGATCACGGAGGCGGTGCTCGAGAAGAACAAGGGCGGCGGCGGACATCCGGCAGGCGCCACGGCCGCGCCAGAGACCAAGGGCTGAGCGGTAGAGAATCTAAGGGGATTTGGCATGAAAAAGATTCTCACCTCGCTGGCGCTGGTCGGCCTTGTGGCCGCTGGCATTGGGGCGGCAGGCACTTGGGCGAGCGCCGCCGAAGAGGCACACAATGCGGCCGCGCCGACGCATTTCCCGATCGACGAGCCGAAGGAAATGAGCTGGAGCTTCGCCGGCCCGTTCGGCACCTATGACAAAGCACAGCTGCAGCGCGGCCTGAAGGTCTACAAGGAAGTCTGCTCGGCCTGCCATTCGATGAACCTGGTGGCGTTCCGTACGCTGTCGGACCTCGGCTATTCCGATGCCCAGATCAAGACGCTGTCGGCCGAGTACACCATCCATGACGGCCCCAACGACGCCGGCGACATGTTCGACCGTCCCGGCAAGCCGTCCGACCATTTCCCGGCACCCTTCGCCAATGAGGAAGCCGCTGCTGCCTCCAACGGTGGCGCCGCTCCGCCCGACATGTCGCTGCTGGCCAAGGCGCGCGGTGTTGAACGCGGCTTTCCGCAATTCGTCTTCGACATCTTCAGCCAATACGACGCGGGTGGCCCCGACTACATCCATTCGCTGCTGACCGGCTACGACCAGACGCCGCCCGCCGGCATGGTGATCCCGGAAGGCACCCACTACAATCCGTACTTCATGTCCGGCGTGTCGCTGAAAATGCCCAAACCGCTTTCGGACGGCCAGGTGACCTATGATGACGGCGCGCCGCAGACAGTCGACCAGTATTCCCGCGACGTTTCCGCCTTCCTGGCGTGGGCGGCCGAGCCGCATATGGAAGACCGCAAGAAGACCGGGTTCCGGGTGCTTGTGTTCCTGCTTTTGTTCGGCGCGCTGGTCTATCTCACCAAGCGCAAGGTGTGGGAAGGCGTGGCGCATTAAGCCACACAGCCAAGTGATCACAAAAAAGGGCGCCGAGAGGCGCCTTTTTTCATTTTGAGAGGCCGGTCGTGTCACATGGCCGTCACCGCATCTGGCGATCCTGTGCTGCTCTCATCAAAGGATCGCACCCATGAAAAGATACGCATCGCTCGCGGCAGGCCTGCTGCTGCTCATCGTCGGTTCGGCCGCGCAAGCGGAAGACGCCCAGCCCTTCGTCACCAACAAGGATGTCGACCTGACGATGATCCTGCCGCCGCCGCCGGCAAACGATTCGGTGCAGACCAAGGCCGAACTCGGTGAGGTGCTGACCCTGCAGGTGACACGCACGCCGGAGATGGTAGCCAGCGCCGTCGCTGACGCCGAGGAGAATGTCTGGCGCTTTGCCAACATCATGGGGCCGAAATTCAACAAGGAAACGCTGCCGAAATTCAGCGCCTTCTTCGATCGCGTCGTGGCCACCGAAGGCGCCGTCGTCGATCCGGCCAAGGATGTCTGGAAGCGCCCTCGCCCGCATCAGCTCAGCGATCTCGTCAAGCCGGCGGTCAAGCTGTCGAGCTCCGGTTCCTGGCCGTCCGGACATGCCACCGTTGGCACCATGATGGGCATCATCCTGTCCGATATGGTTCCGGAA